>JAKSTR010000062.1 GCA_024402495.1 Treponemataceae bacterium | reverse complement strand
CCTTCGGTGCGGCGGATCAGGTTGAAAAGGTCGTCTTTTGTAATTTTTATCCAGACCGGGCGGCCGTGAGGGCAGTGCGGGTCGGGCAGTTCAAATGCCTGCATTGCAAGGTTTCTGGCGGTGGCTTCGTCCAGAATCGTGCCGTCTTTTACTGCGGCACGGCACGAACTGAATGCGGCTATTTTCCGGGTAAGTTCTTCCGGTGCCATGCGTTTTTCCAGCAAATCCCGGCGCAAATCTTCTTCTGTTCCGTTCCATTTTACTGGCACGCTTGCAATCTGCCATTTGCCGTCGCTGTCCTGTTCCATATCAAAGCCGATTTTTTCCATCTGTCCGCGCAGATTTTCCAAATACTGGTCGTCGGCATCGCTTTCTGTTGAAATAACGTAAGGGAAAAGCAGTTTTTGCTTGGAACCAAGGCTTGCCATAAAGCGGTCAAACAGAATGCGTTCGTGGGCGGCGTGCTGGTCTATTAAATAAAGCGTTGAATTTTTTTCTACCAGCAGGAAAACGCCCAAAGCCGTGCCAAAATAGCGAATGTCTTTTTGCCCAAGCGGCGGCTGCATAAAATTATTTGTACCGCTGTTTGTGCTGTTTTGGGCGTTTGCCGCGTTTTTCAGATTAGCCGCCATTTTTGCAAAATCGGGCATGGTATAACTTTTAGGTTCGGCATCGGCACTGATTGCGCCGCCGTCTAAAAATGCTTCGGCTTTTGGCGTGTAAACGCTTCCAGACTGTCTGTTTGGTGTGTAAGAATATTCAAAATCTCTATTATTTCCAGTTTTGTTAAAATCGCTAAAATCTCTATTTTTATTCGGTGTGTAACTGCTGCCTGCAAAACTGGCGGCGCTTGCCCTGCTGGCAATCTGGCTTATATCCAAATCGCTGTCATAGCTAAAATTGGAATTATGACCGCCGAATGCAGGCGCGTTTTCAAATTTTTCAATTTTTTCTTCTTTGCCAAAATCAAAAACAGCTTCTTCGGCTTTTGGGCTTTGCGAAAAATTTTCATTTTCTTCGCTGCCGTTCAGCTGGCTGACCATGCCGGCAATTGTGCTCTGGCGGTAAAAATTACGTACGGCTGTGCTGACGCTGTGATGAATTGGCCCAATGTCGCGGAATTTTGCTTCGCGTTTTGCCGGGTGAATGTTGAAATCTACCAGATGCGGATCAATTTGCAGAAAAAGCGCCGCCTGCGGAAAAGTTCCGTTTGGAAAATAGCCCTGCGCACCATATTCAATTGCCTGCACAAGGGAATATTCCCAGATGCGGCGGCCGTTTACAAAAATGTAAATATTTTTTTTGTCAGTTTTGCGCAGTTCCGGGGCACCAAGCACCGCATAAAAACTAAAACCCTGACTTTTTTCTTCTATATAAATCTCGCTGAAAAACTGGCTTTGGTCTCCGGCTTCCATTGCCTGGGCAAAACGTTCCGGCCGGCTTTGGTTTTTGGCAAAATTGTATTTCAGTTTTCCGTCCTGTACAAATTTGAACTCGATTTCAGTCCAGGGTATGGCTTTTTCCAGAAAAGTATGCTTGCACAGTTTTGCTTCGGCGGCAGGTTTTTTTAAGAATACGCGTCTTGCCGGAAAATTTTCAAAAAGCGACCGGACTTCAACCGCGGTACCTTCGTTCCACGAACATGGCGCAATCTGATGCTGTGCCGTGCCAAAAGCGCTCAGTTTGTTTGCAATTTCGCCCCGGCGTATCGTGGTAATGTCCAGCCGCGCCACCGCCGCAATTGAAGCTAGCGCTTCGCCCCTAAAACCCAAAGTATTCAGTTCCAGCAAATCTTTTTCGTCGGCAATTTTGCTGGTGGCGTGGGGCTGCACGCTGTTTTCCAAATCTTCCCGGCTCATACCAAAACCGTTGTCTACAACACGAATTTTATCAATTCCGCCGCCTTCAATTTCCAGACAAACGCTGTCGCTTGCCGCGTCTATGGCGTTGTCTAAAAGTTCGCGCACAATTGCGTTTGGGCGGTCTATAACTTCGCCGGCGGCAATTTTGCGTGCAGTTTCCGGTGGTAATTTGCGTACAGGTTTTGGCTCTTTCATAAAAGTTCCTTTATGCAGGCAGTATTTTTGGTTCAATTGAAAAATAGAGGCTTTTCTGCTTGGTAAAATATTAAAAAATATCAAAAATCTCTATTATTTCCATTTGCAGAAAAAATAGGAAATTTGAATATTTTGGCGCGTTTTATATACTGCAAAATATTTATAAAGTGCGCCAAAATTGCAAAATATTTGCGCGTCTGTTTTTTTTCGGTTTTATGCCGGGCTGCGGATTGCCTGCCTGTGTTTTGCTTCTTAAGCACGGCAATATTTTAGCCCTGCAAATCTTCCATTTATATTTTTATTCAATAGAAGAAAATAAATCTAATTCCGGCTTGCTTTCAGGCTTATTTTCCGGCGCGCTTGCATCGGGCTGATTCATCAATATTTGAATTTTTCCTTCCATTTTGTCCAAATCTTTTTCCATACCGCGCACCAGTTTTATGCCTTCGTCAAAAAGGGCAATTGCATCTTCCAGTGGCAGTGCCGAATCCCTGATAGATTCCGAAAGTTCTTCAAGGCGGTTTAAGCGTTCTTCAATATTTTTCATGTTTTCTTCCTTTTGCTTAATTTCTCTAAAATATATAAAAACTCTAAAATTATTGATTTTATAAAAATCTCTAATTTCTCAAAATATTCAATTTTCTCTAATTTTTCAGCTTTGTTACGGCGTAACTGCGTTAACTGTTGCGCCAATGCTGCCTTTTGCACTTTGAATAATCAATTCTTCGCCGTTCTGCACCTGATTTGCATTGCAAACAAGGCTGTTGTCGCTGGCTTTACGCACAATAGAAAAACCGCGGTTCAAAATCTTTTGGGGATGAGCGTCTTCCAAACGGCTTTTTGCCAGCGCAAGCCGGTTTTTTGTCTGTTCAATACGCTGGGTCATTGCCAAAGCCAAATCGTCTTTTGCGCTGTCAAAGCGCTGCAAAAGGGGCGTTTGTATTGAACGAAGGCAAAGTTCCATATTTTTTACAGAAAAAGTATTCAAAAGCATTCGGTATCGTTCAATGCGGTTCAAAAGATTGTCTTCCATTTCGCCAGCAAAATTCTCCAAAAGCTCAAAAATCTCTGTTTTTAATGGCGTTACAAGTTCTGCGGCGGCACTTGGTGTAGGCGCGCGCAAATCTGCGGCAAAATCGCTTAAGGCATAGTCAATTTCGTGACCAACCGCACTTACAATCGGTATTTTGCTTGCTGCAACGGCGCGCACAACGCATTCTTCGGAAAACGGTAAAAGGTCTTCCAGCGAACCGCCGCCGCGCCCGACAATAAGCACGTCTGCCATATTAAAATCGTTGGCGGTTTGTATCTGTTTTGCAATGGTTTGGGCGGCGCTTTCGCCCTGTACCGCGCAGGGTAAAATTACCAGATTAACGCTGCTGTTTCGCCGCCGGGTAATGTTTATGATATCCTGCAAAGCCGCGCCGGTGGGGCTGGTGATTACGCCAACCGTTGCCGGATATTGTGGCAGCGGCTGTTTATTTTCTTCGTCAAACAAACCTTCGGCGGCGAGCTTTCGTTTGCGTTCTTCTATAATAAGAAGAATATCGCCAGTTCCGGCGGCTTCCATGCTTTCGGCAATAATCTGGTAGCTGCCTTTTGCCGCATAAACCGAAAGCGAACCCGTAACTTTTACCAGCATGCCGTCACGCGGCGTAAAGCTTACGTCGCCGATTCTGCGCTTAAACATTACGGCGGCAATGGCTGCGCCTTCGTCTTTCAGCGTAAAATACCAGTGACCTGTGCTGGACGGACGAAAGTTTGAAATTTCGCCCTGAATTGAAATTTCCGAAAAATTATGCTCGATTGTCTGCTTTATAACATCGGTAATTTGAGAAACGCTGTAGGTTTTTTCTGTAAAATTAGCCACAAACTCTCCTGAAGTTCATTCTTTCTTAATTTTTTTCAAAATTTTTCCAGTTGAAAAGTTAACAACGCTGAACAATTTTTTATTTTCAATTTGCGGCGTTATTAATATAAATAACTTTTTGCCGATATTTAGCTTATGAAAACAGTTGTTATTCTTTTTGCCGGAAATACCAGCAATTTTGCTTTTGAACCGCTTTTTGCACAAAAATCGGCAGTTGATTGCGCTATAAATTGGGCAACTTTGGTACCAGATGTTGCATCAATTGCAATTTTGGGCTGTAAAAATAATCAAAGTGCTTTACAAAATATTAGTTTACCAGCAGAAAAGACCACATTCAAGCATATTTTTGAAGAAAAATGGACAACTGCCTTGCTTTTGCAAAAGATTGCAGAAGTTTCCGCCGGTTTTGATGCGGCGGTTTTTGCATTTGCCGATGCGCCGTTTTACAGTTTGCAGGTTACTGAACAGTTATTGAAAGATTTTAAAAAATATGGCGCAGAATATTGTTTTGCCGACGGCTATCCGCTGGGCTATACTCCGGAAATTTTGCATCCGGGCACGGCAAAAATTCTTGCAGACCTTGCCAAAGACAACCAGAATCTCGTTACCCAGACGGTTTTGTTTGATGTTTTAAAAACTGACATAAATTCCTTTGAAATTGAAACTGAAATTGCACCAAAAGATTTGCGGTATTTGCGCCTTAGCTTGTTTTGCGACACAAAACGCAATACTTTGCAGTGCACAAGGCTTTTTAACCTTATGCAAAACTCGCCCAATGCCAGTCTGTGCGAAATTGCTGAAAACGAACCGCAAATTCAGCGTACTTTGCCGGCTTTTTACGCCATGCAAATTGCCGCAGGCTGCCCCGGCGAATGTACGTTTTGCCCGTATCCGAATGCGGCTTTTGCCAAATACGGCGCAAAACCGCAAAACTGCACCGCGGTTATGCCTTTAGATTCATTTGAAAAATTAATTGAAAAAATTGCAGATTTTTCTGATGACGCGGTTATCAGTCTTTCGCTTTGGGGCGAAGCGCTGAACCACCCGAATTTAATTGAAATTTTACAGATTATTCTTAAAAACCCTAAGCTTTCAGTTTTAATTGAAAGCTGCGGCGATAAAATTACCCCGGATTTTGCACAAAAAGTTTTTGATATTTGCCGGAACGCGCCGGAACGCCGCAACGGGCAGAAAGCTGTTAACTGGATTATCAGCGTTGACGCGGTTGAACCCGATTTGTACCAGAAAATGCACGGCGTAAACGGTTTTGAAACCGCGCTGAATGCGGTTCAGTCTCTTTTGCCGCATTTTGCCGGCTGCGTTTATCCGCAGTTTTTGCGCACAACCCAGAACGAACACCAGATGGAACAGTTTTACCGTTTATGGAAAGAAAAATGCGGCAACGTAATCATCCAGAAATATGACGATTTTGCCGGCATGCTGGAACAGAAAAAAGTTGCCGATTTAACGCCGGTTTGCCGCAACGCTTGCTGGCACCTGCGCCGCGACATGAATATTCTGCTGGACGGAAGCGTGCCGTTGTGCAAGGAAAATGTTTTGGGCGGCATAATTGGCAACGCCTTTATAGAACCATTAGAAGAAATTTGGAAAAAAACAGAAGATTTATACGCTTCTCAACTAAAACGCAATTACGAAGGATTATGCAAAAACTGCGATGAATACTATACCTTTAACTTTTGACCAGCGCCAAATTCAGTGCACACTTATCGGCGGCAGCGAACTGCCTGCAAAAGAAAGCGAATGTCTGCCGATTACCGCGGTTTTGCTTAATCGCGGTGCGCGGCATTTTAGACCAAAGATTTTTGACAGTCTTACTGAATTCAAGTTCAAATCGATAATTTCCGTGGAGCAGATGGGCGACGATTACGAGCTGGAAAATCTTGCGCGCACTTATCCCCATGTAAAATTTGTTGTTCCTCAGGAAGAAGTTACCACCGGCGATATGATTAACATTGCCGTAAACGAAGCAGAAACCGACTATGTTCTGGTTATGTGGAATAATACTTCGCTGGACGGAAGATATTTGCCCCAGCAGCTAATTGAAAAAGTTATAAACGACGGAATTTTGTGTCAGGTTCCGCTGGTATTAAGCAGCGGGCACGTCGTTCAGAATCTTCCGATGGAAATGGTTCCGTATCCGGCTGGAAATTCTTTTGAAGTTAGCGCAAACGTAAACGTGCACGATAATACGCCGACACTTTTCCCTTTCGATTTTTTGGGCATTTATAACTGCGCAAAATTTAAGGAAATTGGCGGCTATGACTATACAATTAAAAATTCTTACTGGCAGAACATGGATTTTTGTTTCAGGGCATGGCTTTACGGCGAAAAAATTCAGCTGGCAAGCCGCTTTAAGATAAAATATCTGGATAACGAAAACCGCGACGACATTACAAAAGATTCTTCTTATTTGCGTTTTTACCTTAAAAACGTAATGCCGCTTTTTAAAATTGACCACGTGGAATTAAGCCGGAAGCGTTTTTGGGCTTATCTTAAGCGCTGTCCGCACAATATTTTTGATACTTTAAGCGAATTTAAAGCCGGCCGCGCGTGGGTTGAAGAAAACAAAAACAAGTTTAAAACCGACGCCAAAAACCTTGTTGAACTTTGGGGCAAGAACAAATGACAGTTTTAGTAATTCAAAGCCGCTTGGGTTCAACACGTTTGCCCGGCAAGGCACTTTTGCAGCTGAATGGAAAACCCGTTCTTGCATGGGTTTTTGAAGCAATGAAAAAAGTAAAAGCCGACCGCTATTTCCTTGCCACCGATTATAATTCGGCAGAAAAACTTGCGCCTTTGGCAAGCCAGTACGGTTTTGAATGTCTTGCCGGCCCGGAAGAAGACGTTTTGCAGCGTTTTTGCATGGTTATAGAAAAAACAGACGCTGACGTAATAATCCGCGCCACCGGCGACAACCCGTTTTTGTTTTACGAAGCCGCTGACGAAAGTGCCAGAGTTTTTGCACAAAAAAACTGCGATTATTTTACTTTTTCCGGTTTGCCGCACGGCTGCGGCGTAGAAGTTTTTAAAGGTTCTTCGCTTTTAAAGGCTGCAAAGCAAACAGACCTTGCCTACGACCACGAACACGTTGGTCCTGCCTTGTATAATCACCCGGAAAATTTTACCGCGATATTTGAACCTGCGCCAAAAGAATGGAATTACCCGGCTTTGCGCACAACCATTGACACCGCCGCCGATTTTAGGCGCGCGCAGTTTATGGCGCAGACTTTGCATGCCGGTGCTTCTTGTGCTCAGATTGTTGAACAGGCAAAAAAATCGCAGAATCTGGTTCTGCTTGTGCCTTCGGTTGCAAAAGGGCAGGGTACGGGGCATTTGCGCCGCTGCATTGAATTGCAGAAGTCGCTTTTTGCTGATTTGTACATTCCGCAAAATGCCGGGCTTGAAAATGCAGGCGAATTTACCGCCGCCGTGCCGGAATATGCGCTTGTAAATTCAATTGAAGAAAATAAATACAGCCTTATCGTTGCCGATGCTTTCAGCCTTGATAAAAATATGGCACAAAAACTGCACAATATTGCGCCGGTTGTAGCTTTGGACGAAGGTTCTGAAAATACCGGTTTTTGCGATTATCTGCTTGATATTATTCCTAACGTTCAGTTGCAGCGCGAACCAAACCTGCAAAAAGTTGAATTTATTCCGCTGCCGCAAAACCGCAGAAAACCGGCGCAAAAAATAGAAAAGGTGCTGGTAGCTTTTGGCGGCGAAGATCCTGCCGGTTTAACGGTTCCGGTTGCAAAGGCTTTTGCCCGGAATAATTATCAGGTTTCCGCAATTATTCCTGCAAGAATGTCAAATAATTGTAACGAATTGTCAGAATTTTCTAACATTACACAGCTTGCGCCGGTGCCAAACTTAAAAGAACAGCTTTGCAATTATGATTTGGTTGTTACTCATTATGGTTTTACCGCTTTTGAAGCCGTAAACGCAGGCTGCGGCGTTCTGCTTTTGGCAACAAGTGAACTGCACGGCAAGCTTGCCAAAGGTTTCGGTTTTGCCAATTTGCAGCCCGAAGAAATTAGTGCCGCCGCGATAAAAAAAATAATGCAAAATCCGGCAAATCTTTTTCCAAAATCGGCTGTAATGCAGGGGCTTGCAAAAGCTGAAAAATGTGAAAGTTTAAGCGATTTTGTGCAGAATTTGGCGCAGGGTACGCGCATTTTCTGTCCGGTTTGCGGCAATCACAGCCCGAACGGTGCAGATGCTGACCAGATTGTTGCCCGTATGCCAAACCGTACGATTCGCCGCTGCAACAAATGCGGAATGCTGTATCTGGCTTTTTCTGCGGCAGCAAAAACCGAATACAGCCAGAATTATTTTTTTGACGAATATAAAAATCAGTACGGCAAAACTTATCTGGACGATTTTGAAAGCATAAAAGCTCAGGGCGTGCGCCGCGGCGAAAATATTGCACAGATTTTAAATAAAAATGGCAAAAACACTAAAAATTCACCTGCCGTTTTGGATATTGGCTGTGCTTACGGCCCGTTTCTTGCCGCCGCAAAAGATTTGAATTTTGCGCCGTTCGGTACAGATATTTCCGTTGATGCGGTGGAATACGTTAAAAACAGCCTGAAATTTAATGCGGTTCAGGCTATGTTCCCGGAATTTGACAGCAAAAAAGCCTTTAACATTGAAGAATTTGACGCCGTAACCATGTGGTACGTAATTGAGCATTTTGCAGATTTGAATGCGGTTTTAACAAAAGTTTCGGATTTGGTAAAAAAAGGCGGCGTTTTTGCCTTTTCTACGCCTTCTGTAAGCGGCGTTAGCGGCAAATTCAATACAAAATCTTTTTTTGCCCAAAGTCCTTCTGACCATTTTTCACTTTGGCAGCCGGAAACCTGTGCAAAAATTTTGAAAAAATACGGCTTTAAAGTTGAAAAAATTGTTTCAACCGGTCAGCATCCGGAAAGATTTCCGTATTGCAAAAAACATAATTTAAGTTCTAATTCTTTTATTTATAAAATATTAGCTTGGTACAGCAAAATTGCAAAACTGGGCGACACTTTTGAAGTTTACTGCATAAAAGAAAAATAGAAGTTTTAGAGATTTTGGAGAAATTAGGAATGAGTGAAAATAAAAAATATTCAAAATATATGCTGATGCTTGGAGCCGGCTTGATGCAAAAACCTGCAATCGACGCGGCGCATAAAAACGGCTTTTTTGTATATTTGGTAGACGCAAACCCGAACGCTCTTTGCGTGCCTTTTGCCGACCATTTTGAACCGATTGACTTGAAAGACCGCGCCGCGCTGGCAAATTATGCAAAAAAAATTCAGGCTGAACACGGTTTGCACGCAGTTTTTACCGCGGGAACAGATTTTTCGGCTTCAGTTTCTTACGTGGCGCAGGAATGCGGTTTAAGCGCCCACAGTTTTGAAGCTGCGCTGAACGCAACGGACAAAGCCCGTATGCGCCAGTGTTTTAAAGACGCAAATGTGCCTTCGCCGCTTTTTACAGAAGCTGACGCTGAAACCCTTAAAACATTCAAAAATGCACATAACGAAGCTGAAAAAAGTAATAAATCGCCTGTTTTGGCGCAAATATTAAAAATTAATGTAGATTTTCCAATGGTTGTAAAGCCGGTGGACAACATGGGCGCCCGCGGCTGTGTTACCGTGCGCAATTTTGCGGAACTTTTTGCCGCGGTAGAGGACGCAATAAAATATTCCCGCACCGGGCGCGCAATTATTGAAGAATACATGGATGGTCCGGAATTTTCCATTGATTCGCTGGTTTTGGACGGCAAAATTATTATTACCGGTTTTGCAGACCGCCATATTTTTTATCCGCCGTATTTTATTGAAATGGGGCACACAATGTCGTCTGCTGTAACAAAGCAGCAGCGCGATGAAGTTTTTAAGGTTTTTGCACAGGGCGTAAAGGCTTTGGGGCTTAGCAAAGGCTGCGCAAAAGGCGACATGAAGCTTACAAAAAAAGGCGGAATGATTGGCGAAATTGCGGCGCGGCTTTCCGGCGGCTATATGTCGGGCTGGACTTTCCCTTATGCAAGCGGCGTTAACTTAACCGAACAGGCTTTTTTTATTGCCGCTGGCGAAGTGCCAAGCCTGTTTTTGCCGGAAAATCTGGCAAAAATGGAAAAAGTTGCTGAAAACGTGTGGTATTTTGTGCCGGAAAATTTCAGTGCCGAACGCGCGTGGATTTCGATTCCGGGCGTGGTAAAAACCGTTTACGGCATGGAAGATGCGGCAAAAACTGAAAATATAAAAGACGTTTTTCCGCGTATTCAGGCTGGCGATGCCGTAAATTTTCCGCTTAACAACGTAGAAAAATGCGGCAACTGCATTAGCCAGGCTGAAAGTTTGGAAAAAGCCGTAGCGGCTTCTGAAAATGCGGTTGCAAAAATTCTTCTTCGCCTGGAGCCAAATAATGCGCAGACTGAAGGTTTTTTAACTTCAAAAAGCGATTTTCCGCCAAATGCTTTTGAAGTTTGTATCGCGGATTTTGAAAAAATTGACGAAATTAACAGTAGCGAAAAAATTGATTTTTCAACTGACTGGGCAAAACAGGTGCCGGCTTTTTTGCAGAAATATTTGGACGAAAAAGACTGGAATCACCGCCAGATGCGGCAAATTTTAGGTGAAATTGGAAAAATTACGCCGGATTTTGCATTGAATGCCCGAATTTTTTGGAAATATTTAATTCGCGGAAGCATTCAGGGTGTTTTGTACGCCTTTGATTCTGGTTTAGGACGTTAATAATGAGAAAAACTGTCGTTTTTGCGGCTTTTTGTATAATTTTTTGTTTTTTTGCTACTTTTTCTGCATTTTCTCAAAATGTTTCTTTTGTTTCGCTGGAAAACTGTTCAAAACAGCTGAACGCAAAAGTTTACTGGGATTCGCTTTCTGAAAGCGGAATTTTGGAAAAAGACGGGCATCAAATTCAGTTTAGAACTGAAAACCAGATTGCAATTTTTGATTTTAGTGCTTTTGAGCTGGTTGACGCGCCTAAAAATATTAACGGTACGGTTTTTTTTACCAATGGTTTTGTAACCCGCGCTGAAAAGTTTTTTGCCGATGCAAAAACAGCTGACTTGAAGATTGCCGCCGAAAAGGCAGAGCAGGCTAAAGCTTCCCAGCATACGGTAACAGGCACAGAAAGCCAGAATATTGAAAAAAATAATGCCGAAAGCGAAGAATTATTTAAAATCGGCGCAATTTTGATTGATCCTGGTCACGGCGGAAAAGATACCGGCGCAATTGGCTCTTATACCAACAGCAAGGGTAAAAAGGTTGAACTTAAAGAAAAAGACGTGGTTCTGGAAATTGCCACGGAACTGTATAAAAAGCTGAAAAAAGATTTTCCTGATAAGCGCATTTATTTAAGCCGTTCGGAAGATACGACAGTTTCCCTTGAACAGCGTGTTGAACTTGCTAACAATATTCCGCTGGCAGAACACGAAGCCGTTTTGTATGTTTCGGTACACGCAAATTCAAATCTGCGTCCGGAGCCTTCGGGGTTTGAGGTTTGGTATTTAACCCCGGATTACCGCCGGAATATTATTGCCGATGATGCCGCCGATGTTGAAATTCTGCCGATACTGAATTCTATGCTTGAAGAAGAATTTACGACTGAAAGTATTTTAATAGCTAAATTTATATCAGACGGTCTTGAAGCAGAAATCGGCAAGCAAAGCCCGAACCGCGGCTTAAAAGAAGAGGCGTGGTACGTTGTGCGCAATGCAAATATGCCAAGCGTACTGGTAGAGGTTGGTTTTGTAAGCAACCCTAAAGAAGCAAAACTTTTGGCAGACAGCAACTACTTGCGTAAAATTGTCACGGGAATGTATAATGGTTTATCTTCATTTATCGCTCATTTTGAGCGTTCCAGAGGTTTTACAAGCGGTCAATGAGTTATTCCAGTGAAAAAAAATTGAACACCAGCGGTTTCGTGCTGTTTTTTGCAGTGCTTTTAGCCCTTGTTGTTTCTGTATCTTTATATCTGTTTTTTAATCCCGGTCTGCGCCGTACTTTTATTTACGAACCTGTTAACGGCGGTGACTTGGTTTTTGAAGTGCGTTATCTGCCTGCAAATTCACCGCAGGGTGATTTGAAACTTTACGTTGATGAGCTTTTGCTCGGTTCGATGACGCCTTCGTGCCGGATGCTTTTTCCTGCGGGTACAAAAGCAAATGCGTGCTTTGTAAAAGGCAACGTGCTGTACCTTGATTTGTCAGAAGAAGCTTTGCAGATAAAAAGCAATGCCGAAGTGACGGATTTTACCGCTGCGGCGGAAATTTTACGAAAAAATATTTTTACAAATTTTAAAAATGTAAATATTATTAAATTGTATGTCGGCGAAAATGAGGTTTATGCCGATAATACATAAGTCAACGAAATGAAAACGTTGACAAAACAAATATGTAACGTATAATTATAGTACAAGGCTATAATACGTGTATAAAAGGAGCTTTGAATGAAGAGAACTTTCATTCTTGTTGCAGTAGCGTTCCTCTTGGCAGGTTCGCTTGCAGTTGGCGAGGAAGCAACACTTATTGATTTCACTCAATTGTCAGCTGACATTATTCAGGGTGCAGACGGAAACATGACACAGAACCGTCACACAACTATGGACTATGCTGTTAGTGCAGGTGCAACTTTCACTGATCAGCAGAAATCTACAATGAAATCTTCTTTAGCATTGAAAAACTGGGAAGTTGTTCTTAACTCATCAGCAAGAACAGTATCAAGCGTAACACTTTCACGTGTTGCTGCTGCTCCTGTTAAATCAGATGCTAGAGTTCCATTTGCTGGTAAAGAAGTAATGGGTGTACGTGTTCTTTTCCCAACTTCAATGGTAAACGCAAATGCTCGCATTGTACCTCCATTCTCAATTCCTGCTTTCGAACCAGCAGGCGATGTTGATGACAACGGTAACGTATCTAACGCAGGTTCAGTTGCTGGTACAACACGTTTTGAAGAAGGTTATGGTATCCTTAAAAATGTTGGAACAATCAAAGCAATTTCTGTTACAACACAGGGTATGAACTTCCCACACGGATTGTATGTTCTTCTTGAAGATCCAGATGGTGTTGAAAAACGCTATTTCATGGGTTACCTCGGATTCGACGGTTGGAAAGAACTTAAATGGACAAACCCTGCATATGTATCAGAAGTTCGCGCACGTGAACTCCGCTTGTTGCCAATTTATCCTACTTTGACACCTTATGTTAAATTTGCTGGTTTCTTGGTAACACGTGATGCTGCTGATGCTGGTGACAACTTTGTTGGTTACTTCAAAGATGTTAAAATCATTTACGACAAAGCTGTTCTTACTTCAGACCGCGATATTTCAGATGAAGACATTTGGGGCATCATTTCTGAACAGGAAACTGCAAAACAGACACGCGAAATGACAAACTTTGGTGTTAAACAGGTTAATAGATTCCTTGAAGAAGCTAAACGTGCTACAGAAGCTTCTTTCACATCTAGCTTGTCAGCTGAATAATTAGTTTAATTATTTGGTTTTTAGAGAGCCCGAAAGGGCTCTTTTTTTTGTTTAAAATATTTAATCTTAGGGTTTTATAATTTCCAGATTTTCTGCATCAAGTTTTTTTTAGTATTTTCGTCATTCTATGCCGCAATTGGGAATATCTTAGATTTTTGTTGCTTTTTGGCATTTCTAATAGTAACATTTATCTATGAGTTCTAACCAAGATATATTGATACCTAACAAAGATGAATTAAACGTTGCATATAATTCTTATTTAGAAGATTTGCGCCTGACTGTTGCAGAAATTGAACATGATGTAAAATCTCATTTGCATTTGGCTTCAATGCCAACTTTTAAATCTCGCGTTAAAAGTTTTGGAAGTTATTATAAAAAATTGTTGCGTATTCGTCCTGCATCCTTGTTCAAGCAGCCTTTGCCTGTATTAACAGACATGATGGGGATTCGCGTTATCTGCGCTTTTTTGGAAGATTTGTCTGTTGTAGAAAAGCAGATAATTGAAAATTACGACATTGTTGAAGTTGAAAAAAAGGGTGCAGAACGCGATTTTACAACTTTTGGCTATGAATCAACCCATATTTTAATAAATATTCCACAAGAAATTGCCCAAAAACACAATCTGCCCAACGGTCTGGTTTGCGAAATTCAAATAAGAACCATTTTGCAGGATGCCTGGGCTGAAGTTGAACATGAACTTGTTTATAAATCTGAATTTTCGCCTTTTGACTTGCCGTTAAAGCGCAAACTGGCTTCTATGAATGCAAGCTTAAGTCTGGCAGATATAATTTTTCAGGAAATAAGAGATTATCAAAATAAATTGAATAACGAATTGGATAAGCGCCGTTATGCTTTTTATGATTTGGCTGATAAATTTTCGGATGAAAAGATTGACGACAAACTGGAAATTAAACTGCCGCCTGCCCACGAAAATTTAGCGCCAGCTTCACCGTATGTGCAGGGAACGATTGATGATATGATTCTTGATGCCATTCAGGCGCACAATAACGGGCAGCTGGATAGGGCTGTTGAGATTTATACAAGGATTATTAATTCTCAGCCGGCACCGAATGATATTGTACTGGCGGTAATTTTTAAGCACCGCGGTATGGCGTATTTTGCCCAGAACAGCTTTGAAAAGGCTTTGGAAGATTTTAAATCAAGCGTTAAATATGACCCGAAAAACTTCAGGTCTTATTATTATATTGGAATTGTTTGCAGTATTATGGATAACGAGCAGGAAGCGCTGAATTATTTTGATCAGTCGCTGGCACTGAACCAGTATCAGGCACACGTTTATTACCGCAAGGCTCTGTCTTTATTTCATTTAGGCGATTATGTTGCAGCAATGGCAGAACTGACAAAATGCGCCTCGCTTGGTTTGGATAATGATGACTGCAAAAGATTAAAAATAAATTTGCTAAAAAAATTAGAAATGTCTTGACATTATTTGTATAATAGTGCATATTTGTATGCGTTGCACGGCACAAGTGTAGCGAATGTCTCCTTCGTCTAGTGGTTAGGACATCGGGTTTTCATCCCGACAACAGGGGTTC
>JAKSTR010000061.1 GCA_024402495.1 Treponemataceae bacterium | reverse complement strand
TACATCGAGTAATAATCCATATTATCGTTATAAATAGAAAAAGTTGAAAGTACGTGATCTCAATCATTATCTCCGTGGCTCCTTAAAAACTCCGATTCGTCTATAAAACTGTAAGATAGTCTTTCTATGTTGATAAATTATAACATACGTTATGCGTTTTATCCAGTATTGTCAAGGCTTTCACGCATTTTCGTTTGTCAATCTGTGCTTATTCGTTTCTACATTTTCCCAACGATTCTTTCAGGATGTCGATCCAAAAAAGAATATGAACCGACATCAGCAAGATTACAGCTCCGGCTGCAAAGATTATTGCGAATATCCCCAGCTGCTGTTTTTTTATTTGCAGTGCGGACATTCACTTATTATTCTTTGTTTTTGGGGCAAAAACGATTGAAAAAAACGGAAATATAGCACAAAATTGGAATATAGCACATTAGCGGGGAATAGGAGAACATAATGAGCATTCAGAAAAAACCACTTGTGAATGATTTGTACACAGCAGACCCTTCTGCACACGTTTTTAATGACAAAATTTACATTTATCCTTCACACGACGAAGATATTGACGTTGAAAGCAACGATAACGGCGATCAATATGACATGAAAGATTACCACGTTTACGAAATGCAGGATGAAAACACAATGCCTAGAGACTGCGGCTGTGTTCTTAAACTGGAAGACGTAAAATGGGCTTCAAAGCAGCTTTGGGCACCGGACTGTGCCGAAAAAGACGGAAAATATTATTTTGTTTTCCCTGCACGCGACAAGGACGGAATGTTCCGCGTTGGCATGGCAATCGGCGACAAACCGGAAGGTCCTTTCAAACCGGAAGACAACTACATTCAGGGAACATATTCAATTGACCCGTGTCTTTTTCAGGACACAGACAACAAATACTATCTTACATTCGGCGGCATTTGGGGCGGTCAGCTTGACCAGTACCGCAACAACAAATGGAGCGCCGACAACAAGGAACCTAAAGGCGCAGAACCGGCATGTACGCCAAAAATTGCCCTGATGAAAGACAACATGACTGAACTTGCAGAAGAAGTTCGCGATTTGGTAATTGTCGACGAAAACGGCAAGCCTCTGACAGGTGGCGACGAAGAACGCCGCTATTTTGAAGATCCGTGGCTGTTCAAAAAAGGCGACACATACTACTTTACATATTCAACTGGTACAACACACCTTCTGGCTTATGCAACTTCTAAAAACGTTTACGGTCCGTACACTTACGGCGGAACAATTTTGACACCGGTTTTGGGATGGACGACACACCACTCAATTCTTGAATATCACGGCAAATGGTACCTTTTCTACCACGACTGCGAACGTTCAAACGGCGTAAACCAGAAACGCAACGTAAAATTCCGCGAACTGAAATTCGACGACAAGGGCGGAATCATTACAATGAACGGTGAAGACAGAGGCTGATTTTTATAAAACAAGGCGGGCGCATTTGCCCGCTTTTTTTATCCCCTTCCCCCAAAAAACCGTGCTGAACGAAAAACAGCCTGAATATTGATAAAAAACCGGCTGCACGAATAAAAAACTTGAACTTTTGGCGCACGCCGATACAGCGTAAAAGCGCAAACCCTAAAAAAAGGAGAACTCCATGGCAATGAAGTGCCCGGCATGCGGCGGACATTTGGCTTACAGCGTTGAACTGAACCAGCTGAAATGCCCGTATTGCACCAGTACATTTGAAATTGAAGACTACAACGAAAAAAATACCGCAATGGCAGAAAAAGATTCGGAAACTTTAAGCGTTAACCGCTTTGTGTGCAGAAACTGCGGCGCAGAATTATCTTCTACCGATTCGCCGGACGAGCAGCTTGTGCAGTATTGCGCTTACTGCGGCAGCGAATCCTTAATGATGGGAAAAGCAGACGCAACAGAAATACCGGAAACAATCATTCCTTTTAAAATTACAAAAGACAGGGCAAAAGAAAAATACGCAGAAGAAGTAAAAAAAATGTTTTTTGTGCCCAAAGAATTCAAAAATCCGGAATTTCTTGAAGAATTCCGGGGAATTTACATTCCGTACTGGCGCACAAAAGCTCAGCTTAAAGACGGCACCGTAAACCTTAGCGGCATAAAGTACAGCACGGAAGGCAGTTATGACTACACCCGCTATTATGATTACACCATAAAAATAGACGACTGCCAGATTAGCACCGGCGATTACGATGCCGCTTCTGCCCTGGACGATACCATAGCGCGAACGATTGCGCCTTTTCACGAAGACGAGGAGCAGCCTTTTAACGACGTTTACCTTGCAGGCTTTTATGCAGACAAAGCTTCTGCGCCGGTAGGAAACTACAAAGAAACCGTTAAGAAAACGGCGGTAACAAGAATAAAAGAAGAGCTTAAAGCTGTTACGGAAGGCGCTTCCACCGACGAAAGTGACGTAAAGGCAAAAATCGGGTTTGAAATTGCAAGCCCAAAAACTTCTTTATTTCCCGTGTGGTTTTTAACGTGGAAAAAAGGCAGCAGAATTGCATACAGCATTATGAACGGCGAAACAGGCAAGCTTGCAGCAGAAGTTCCCGTAGATTATTTTTCGCTTGCAATAAAATCGCTTGCTGCAATTGCCGCGGTTTTTGCCGTGCTTAATTTTATGCCGGTATTCATCACCCCACTGAAAATGAGCTGCATTGCTTCGTACCTGCTGTTTTTTTCAACCCTGCTTTTAAAAAGCCAGATGAAAAAAATAAGCCTTCGCGAAAACCACATTTTTGATTTGGGCAATACGGAATATTTTGAAAAAAACAAAAAACAGCGGAAAAAGAAAGCCTTAAGCGGATGCCTGATATTCATATTTTTTTTACTCGTGTGCAACGTGCTTGCACTGCCGGCTTCTGTAGAAACGCCTGCCGATGTTACCGAAAGATTTACTGCCATGCTGATTTTTCAGGGTGTTTTTACCTGCCTTACCTTAAAAAATGTCCTGAAAATTAAAAACAAGGCGGCTCTCATTCCCCTTATTTTTGGCGTTTTGT
This sequence comes from Treponemataceae bacterium, assembly GCA_024402495.1. Lineage (GTDB taxonomy): Bacteria > Spirochaetota > Spirochaetia > Treponematales > Treponemataceae > UBA1240. Next base: position 12,756 of record JAKSTR010000061.1, on the reverse strand, counting down.
GCCAGTTTGCAGGCATCGCACTTTCAGATATGAACAGACCGCATGACTACTGGTTTTTGGGCATCACGATTATCTGCAACATCGGAATGATTTTGAACCTGATTTTCAGCATTTATTACATAAATTACATGGTAACAAGACCCGTACCAAACTATTACAGGCGCAAGGGGGCAGACAATGGCCGCTAAAAAATATTTTAAAATCTTTACGGCGTTTTTTGTTCTTGTATTTTGCAGCGTCCTTGCCTTTGCAGAACCAGTTATTCTGGATTACGGCGAGCTGCTTACTGAAGAAGAAGAAGAAATGCTTTATCAGGTGATGGAAGAAATAAGCGAATACGGCAACGTGGCGTTTGTTTCAAACGGCGAAAATTCCGGATACGACGGATATGCTTCTGAACTGGCACAAAAATACTGCAACGAACTGTTTGAAGACGGTTCCGGCACGGTGTTTTTAATCGATATGTACAACCGGCGGATTGAAATTTTTTCTATCGGCGAAATGTACAAAATGATAAACAAAGCCCGGGCAAACGGAATTACGGATAACGTTTACACTTATGCCTCGGACGGCTGCTATTTTGACTGCGCCTTTGAAGCGTTTTATCAGATACTTACAATTGTTGAAGGCGGTAAAGTTGCCGTACCGATGCGCTATGCAACAAACTTTCTGCTGGCAACAGGACTGGTTCTGCTTGCCATGTACGTGCTTACAATGCGCGGGCGCGCCGCCTACAGCTTTAACGAAGACGAAAAAATTGTAATTGAATCCCAAAAAGACGATTCGTACTTTCATCTTGAAAAAACAGTACTTACAAAAGAAACCCGAACCGTACATTCCAGCAGCAGTAGTGGCGGCGGCGGAGGTGGAAGAAGTGGCGGCGGCGGTGGCGGAGGTCACAGTTTTTAGGCACCGGTTAAAACTTTCCCAAACAGCATAAAAAAAAGCCGTAAGTTTTTTTAAAGCTTACGGCTTTTCTATTATTTTCATCTTTTCAAAATACTGAAAAAATACACGGCAAAAAGCGCCGTTCCGCAAACAATGCCCAAAACTGTCTGCCATACGCTGTTTTCCCTGCACTTAAAGAATTTTACTTTTTCCGTTACGTAATTTGCTTTTACAAATTCGGCGAAATTTTTAAATTCTTCTTCGCCGGCAAAAGCATGGGAAGGAATTAAAAAGCACTGTATTTTTGAATAATAAATATAAATTCCGTGTTTGCTCTCAACAATTTCGGTAATCTGGTCTTTGTTCATGGTTGTTGCAGAAACTGCGTTTTTTTCGCAAATACAACTTTCTGTAACGGTAATTTCGTTTTGCTGGTGCAGGCTTTTGTTAGATTCGTAAACCTTAAAGATTCTTTTTTTGCGTAAAAAAGCGGAACCAAAAACAATATAAAGAAACAGAAAAGCAAACACAAAAGACGAAAACGTAAAATCCTTTGCGTAAAACTGAACCACAATCAAAAAAACGGCACTAAGCGCTATAAAAGTTTTACTTCCAGTCCTCAGCAAATTTCCGGCAAGCGTCTTTTTCATGTGCGCGTTATTGAATGCCAGATAGTCTTCTTTTGTAACGTCGTAATTAAATTTGTATTCCATTTTATTCCTGTTTTTTTACAAACGCCGAAGAATTGTCTGCCTTTCAGGGTGCAGACAATTCTTCGGCATTTTTATTTTTCAGTTTTGGCTATTTTATCTTCCAGTCAACAAGTTCTGTTCCTTCTGCAAGCACAATAAACAAATCGTGAATGCCGGAAACTGCATTCAATTTGCCTTCGGCATAAGCTTTTTCAAGCGAAGCTTCGCCAAGAACCGTTCCGTTTTCGGCGCTGTCGATGCAAACTTTTACGCAGCCTTTTTTTGCACCCGGCACGCAGTTCAGTTCAATTGAAGAAGCGCCGCCGGCAAAATTAACGCCTTTAATGCAAACATAAGCGCCGTCTTTTACGGCAACAATTGTCTGGTTTGCAGAAACTGCAACATTGCGGCTTGAATGGAATGTTGCGGCTGGAATTTTTCCGTAAGGGCTGAATGTGCCTACCTGCTCAATTCCTTCGCGCGTAGCATTCTGAATGGGGAAAGAACCGTCAGCGTTTACAGCAAATTCGGTAAGGAAAACCGCGCGGTAACCGCCTTTTTCAAGATTTACGGTCTTTTCCAAAGTCTGGGTGTGGTAGGCAATGTACCATTTGTTCTTAAAATTAAAAATCCAGTGGTGATTGTTGCCGCCCGGACCAAAATATGTTCCCGGATTTTCCAGCGTGTAGCCTTTGTATTCAAACGGTCCGAGGGGATTTTCCGAAGTCATGTAGCAAATTACGCCGGTCGGCATTTTGTCTTTGTCGCAGGAAGGCGCGCGGTCTGCAAAGTTTGAGCAGTACGTATAATAGTAGGTTTTGCCCATTTTATGGATTCCGGAATCTTCAAAAAGAAACGGCGCATCGATAACCTGTGGTGTGCCGACAATGCTAATCATATCGTCGCCCAAAGCAACACAGCGGGCTGTTTTTGGATGTTCGTATTTTTCCGGGTCGTGACCGCCGCCAAAATACAGATAGCCTTTACCGTCGTCGTCTACAATTACGGCTGGGTCAAAAAGCCAGTTTATTTCCCGGCAGGTCGGCACGTCGCGGGAAATTAAGGCTTTTTTAATCGGGTCAACAAACGGGCCTTCCGGCGAATCGGCAGTAACAACGCCAATTCCGTTTCCGCTGTCAGCAAAATACAAAAAGAACTTGTCTTTTCCGTTTATTTTTTTGCAGGCAATAGCCGGTGCCCAGGAATTATTTGCCCATTTTGCATCGCCTTTGCCGCCGTTGCTGCCAGCCACGTGAATAACACCCAAATCCGTCCAGTTTACCAAATCTTTAGAAGAAAAAAGCGTAAGCGAAGTAATTTTATTGTAGCGGTTGTCTTCTTTTCCTTCGTTAGATTCAACCTGCTGCATATCGTTTGTTGCATAAATATATACAGTATCGTTATATACAAGCACAGCCGGATCTGCGCCAAATTTGTGCGCCATAATCGGGTTGTTTTCGTTCTGCGGTTTTACAGAATTTTCAGCCATAAAAGTCTGCATTTTTGTAAGCTTTGCCGGTTCTAAATCAGCCATAATCGTCAGTAATCCTCCAGGGAATAAAAGCATTTTTTCATATTCAAACCCAAACTGCGCAAGGCAGCTGAATTTGCAAGACAAATTATATTGAATCTATTTCCCAAAATCAAACCGTTTTTAAATTCGCTTCATGCAGAAACAGAGTCTGCATGGCAAGCCGCGCACTACAAAACCAAAAAAATGAAAACCATAAACGCCCCGGAAATATGAAAATTTTCGTTCTGTTTTACTTTATGGTTATGTGCTTAAAATCGTTTACCTTGTTCCATTCCACAACAAAACCTGCGCCGTGGGAACAGAACACGCTGGAAGCCGGGTTTTCCAAATCGGCAGCCGGATTGTAGCCGGTTTGGGCAATGACTTCGCTTTCGTTGTGGCAGCGTTCGTAGCCGGCAACCGTAGCAGTAAGCACGCCCTGCCCTTTTGTGTAAGAACGAACTTCGTTGATGTAATTTTTCATCGTGGCAACCGGGCAAGTGCCGCTTAAAGTTGAAAAACCAGCCCGCGTTTCATCAAGGGTACAGGTTCCGTGCATACGGTCAACGTCGCTCATCACGCGCCCGGTACAGTTTTCAGGTACAACAATCTCGTAAGCATATACCGGCTCAAGCAAAACCGATTTTGAATACATCAGGGCGTGCCGTATTGCCCTGTAAGTAGACTGCCTGAAATCGCCGCCTTCGGTGTGTTTAAGGTGGGCACGCCCGGCAAGCACGCGAATTTCTATATCAGTAATCGGGCTTCCGGTAAGCACGCCGAGATGCTGTTTTTCTTTTAAATGGGTCATTATCAGGCGCTGCCAGTTGGTATCAAGCTCGTCTACCGAAAGTTTACTTACAAACCGCATGCCGCTGCCCCGCGGCAAAGGCGAAAGCTGCAAATGCACTTCGGCATAATGGCGCAGCGGTTCGTAATGCCCCACGCCCACCACCGGTTCTAAAACCGTTTCTTTATATGCAATTTTGCCTTCGCCAAACTCTACCGGCAGCTGGTAACGGCTTTGCAGCAGTTCTTTTACAACTTCAGTCTGCACTTCGCCCATAAGCATAAGGTTTATTTCGCCGGTGGCTTCGTTAAACTGAACCTTCAGTTCAGGCAATTCTTCTTCTAAATCGCGCAGGATGCGGAGCATTTGCGGAATGTCAATTTCTTTGGGCGGAATAACCGAATAGATAAGGGCGCTTTCTATTTGCGGATTGGGCACGGCTTTGGCGGCACCGTAAGTTTTACCGGCGAAAGAATTTTTTAAGCCTGTTACGGCACAAACTTCGCCTGCGCAAATTTCTTTAACGCTTTCGTATTTTTCGCCGGAATAAAGCCGGATTTCGTTTACTTTTTCTTCGCCCAAACTTTCTTTAACTTTCAGCGTGCCGCCGGTAATTTTTATGTGAGAAAGCCTGTTGCCCGCCTTGTCTTTTGAAATTTTATAAACCACGCAGCCAAAATTTTCCGGATATTTTTTAGGCGCAAAATATTCGCCAAGCACATTTATCAGTTCTTCTACGCCCTGCAGCTTTAGCGCCGAACCAAAAACGCATGGAAAAATCTTTTTTTCTTCTATTATACTGGCAATTTCCTGCCCGGAAATTTCTTTGCCGTCAAGATATTTTTCCAGCAGTGATTCGTCTGCCGCCGCAACCGCTTCCCAAAAATCCGGCGTAAAAAGGTTTCCCCTGCTAAAATCCGTTACCGCGCCGCCAAAATGATTTTTCAGCTGGTTCAAAATCGCGGTTTTGTCAGTGTCGGGCATATCCATTTTGTTAACAAAAATCACGGCAGGTATTCCGTGCGCCTGCAGCAGCTTCCACAAGGTTTTGGTATGCGACTGCACGCCGTCAGAAGCGTTTACCAGCAGAATTGCCGCGTCCAAAACCGCAAGCGTGCGCTCCATTTCCGCAGAAAAATCCACGTGGCCGGGGGTATCTATAAGGGTAATCTGGTCGTTCAAAATTGCCTGTTTTGCAAAAATCGTAATTCCGCGCTCGCGTTCAATTGAATTGGTATCAAGAAAAGCGTTTTTGGAATCCACACGCCCCATGGAACGAATTGCGCCGCACTGGTAAAGCAGCGCCTCGGAAAGTGTGGTTTTTCCGGCATCAACGTGGGCTAGAATTCCTGTAATTATATGTGGCATCGTAACTTCCGTTTTGTTAATTTGGCGCGGCGTTTGCAAGGAAAAATCAACAACTTCGCCGCAAGCAGCTTTAAGTTTATTTGGATATGTGGAATTTAACAAGCGTTGTTTTCGCAGGCTTGTACATTGTTCATTTTGGCAAAATTGCATTATATTGTTTGCAGCCTGAACTTTGCATTTTTTTATGAATAACGACCAGCAAATTTTTAACCCTTTTACAGAACCCGTTGACCATATTTTGGAGCGCGCCGGTTTTTGTTCCAACCGGGCGTTTAAGGCTTTTGCAAAAAATCACCAAATTGAAATTATCAGCGGCGAAACGCGCCAAAGCGTAAACCACCGCGCCGCACTTTTTGACAACGACAGCGACACCCTGCTGATAGACGGCGCAAAAATTGAACTTCCGGCGCATCTGTATATTATTTTCAACAAGCCGGTGGGCGCAGTTTGTTCCCGCACAAGCGACAGTCATCCTACAGTTTTCGGCCTGCTGCCGCCGCCGGTAAAAAACAACGCGCTGTTTAAACACTTGCACATTGCAGGCAGGCTGGACGAACAGAGCCGCGGTCTGGTGTTTTTAACTACAAACGGCGCGCTTTCCAATTTTTTTATTTCGCCGCAAAGCCACCTGCCAAAACAGTACAAAGTTGTCCTGCAAAATGCCTGCGCACCGGCGGCACAAAACGAATATATAAAGCATTTTTGCGCCGGAATAAACCTTGCAGCGCAAAAAAAAGCGCCGGCTTTTACCACAAAACCGGCAAAACTTGAATTTGATGCCCCAGACCAGTGTACCGTTACCATTACCGAAGGGAAGTTTCATCAGGTGCGGCGTATGTTTGAAGCACTGAACAATACGGTTATTGATTTGCAGCGTACCAGAATTGGCAATATAAGCCTGCCGCCCAATTTGCCGCAGGGCGAATGCGCTTTATTTACGCGCGAAGAAATCAACAATCTTTTGCAGATTAAAGAAAACTGAAGAAATCTGAAAAAAATCCCGAAATGTCATTCAAAATTCATTTCGAGATTTTATATCTTTACATTATATATTTTTAATACCGTAATATTTACAACTGCCGAAGACTGACGGGCTCATTTTTCGGCGGGACAAGAGTTTTTAAGCAGCACCGTAACTTATTACTGCTTTTTCATGCTTTATCCGTAACAAGTTACCGTTCCGCAGTTCGTTCAGTTTTTCACTTAATTTTTACAATATGCCGAAAAAATTATTATGACCGTAACTTTTGAAACTTATCTGATTATTTGCCCGCTTCTGTTTCTGGCAGGATTTATAGACGCAATCGGCGGCGGCGGCGGTTTAATTTCGCTGCCAGCATATTTGTTTGCAGGTTTGCCGCCCCACATGGCAATTGGAACAAACAAACTTTCTTCCGCCTGCGGTACCAGCCTTGTAACCCTAAAACTGGTAAAAAACCGGATGGTAAATGCAAAACTTGCAGTTCCTTCCATTATAATGGCGTTTTTAGGCGCTGGCATTGGCGCAAAACTTTCGCTTTTAGTAAACGAAAAAATTCTTTACCTATGCATAATCGCCCTTTTGCCGCTCTGCGCCTTTGTAGTGCTTAACAAAAAACTTTTCAGCGACAATTCCGCAACCGGCGACATAAACAGCCGCCGCACTCTTATCGTGGTTTGCATTGCGGCTTTTATAATCGGTCTTTACGACGGCTTTTACGGTCCGGGAACAGGCACGTTTTTAATAATCGCCTTTACGGTTTTTGCAAAAATCGCAATTCAAAACGCAAATGCCCAGGCAAAAGTAATAAACCTGACTACAAACATTACCGCGCTAACGGTATTTTTTCTTAACGGGCAGGTTTTAATCTGGCTTGGGCTTGCCGGCGCAGTGTTTAACATGATTGGCGGCTACATAGGCGTAAACCTTATGCTTAAAAACGGCAGCAAAATTGTACGTCCAACTATTATTCTGGTGCTTTCAATTTTGTTTGCAAAAGTTTTAATTGAATTTTTCAAATAGAATGAAGCTAGAATGCGGCAAACCACGCTAAAAAAAAGTTCCCGAATCATAACGAATCGGGAACTTTCACGTTTATTTTCACTTTCAAAAAACAAGTAAAAAGCTATTAGTTGAATTTAATTGCAATTCCAGACATTGTGAAAGAGCTTTTTAGAATTCCTCTTTCTGCATCAACAATAATATTTACTACGTCATCGCAGCCGGGATACTGTTTTTTTGCCGCTTCAAGCAGTTTTATATAGCCAGATTTCTGAACGTCTGTTGTAATTGTAACGCGGCCTAAAATCGTACAGTTTTCCGGGAAAGCAGTAGAAGCTGAAACCGGTACGGTAGTTTTACAGCTGGCGAAAAGTGCTACAGCAAAAAGCGCAATTAAAGCAAAAGCAATAATTTTTGTGTTTTTCATGTGTTTTCTCCTAAAAATTGAATAGCCATTTTCAATCTTGGCAAATTGCCAAATTCATTTCACCATTCTACTGATTATTGTTTTCATTGTCAAAGAACATCTTACAGGCTGATAGCTATAAGTTTCAAATTGAAAATTATACAAGCCAAAACTTTGAACATTTTGAAGAAATTTAATAGAATAAATCATGCACCCAAAACAGACTCTTTTTATTGGTTCAACCTGTGTAGACGTAGTTTTAAACGTAGACAATGTCCCCAAACCCGGCGAAGATGAAAGCATTTACGAACAGACGATGATTGTAGGCGGCTGTGCCTACAACGCGGCAACAATTTTGCGCCAATTTGGGCTGGCGCACACACTTTGCTCGCCGGTGGGCACTGGCATTTACGGCGATTTTATTCGCCGCCATTTTGAAAATATGAAGATTGCGCCGTTTGTTCAGAACCCGGATATGCCGAACGGCTGCTGCTATTGCATTGTTGAACCAAACGGCAGGCGCACATTTTTGTGCCAGCACGGTGCAGAATATAAATTCAGCAAGGAATGGTTTAAAAATATTGATTTTTCGGCCGTTGACGGCATTTATTTTTGCGGGCTTGAAATTGAAGACAGCGACGGCGAAAAGATTGTCTGTTTTTTGGAAGAATTGAAAAGCCAGCCGCAAAACCAGAATATCAGTTTGTTTTTTGCGCCCGGTCCGCGCATTTGCAGTATAAATAAATCGCTTTTGCAGCGCATTTTTGCACTGAATCCGGTTCTGCACTTAAACGACGACGAAGCTTTAGCTTTTACCAGCACAAAATCTGTAGAAAGCGCTGCAATCGCCCTTTTTGACCGGACTAATAATTCCGTAATAATTACCTGCGGCAAACTTGGCGCCTATACTTACGACGCAGCCATAAAAACCGGCAAAATGATTGCCGCTGTACCAAACGCCAAAGTTGCAGATACAACCGGCGCCGGAGACAGTCACTGCGGTACGGTTATTGCAAGTTTAAAGCAGGGTTTCAGCCTGTTTGAAGCGGTAAGGCGCGGAAATATTATTGCAAGCGTGGTTGTAGGGCAAAAAGGCGCAACCATAAGCCAGCAGCTGTTTGACCAGACTGCAAAATTGCTTTAAGAATAGGCGGCGCAAATACGCTGCGCAAAGCACGCCTGCGCAAAAAGCCTTTACTTTGCCATATAGCCTGAAAAAACAGCCCGAATGCTGAGTTTTTGAAAATATTCGGAAAACAGTTTTTGTACCGGCACAAGCATAAAAAAGGCTCTTCTTACCGAAGAGCCTTTTTTACTGACTTTCAATATTTTACAGTTTTCTTTTTACAAATCTTAAATATTAAAAGTGCCGTAAAGTTCTTTCAGCGCCGGCACGCATTCCATAAATATTCTGCTTAAAATCGGGTCAAACTGAGTACCGGCGGCGTTTTTTATAATTTCAATTGCCGCATCAAAGGCAACGGGTTTTTTATAGCAGCGCGGCGCAACCAGCGCATCCAGCACATCAATAAAAGCCATGCTTCGGGCTTCCAGCGGTATATCGTTGCCGCGCAAGCCTTCCGGATAGCCGGTACCGTTCCACCATTCGTGGTGATACAGCGCCATGTTTTTGGCAACAATGCGCAGCGTGCGGTTTTCTACGCTGTCCAGCATGCCTGTAACCGCTTCCGAACCATAAACCGAATGGCGCTTCATTTCCTGCATTTCTTCGGTGGTAAGTTTTTCGTTTTTATGGAAAATTGATTTTTCAACAAAAATCTTGCCGTAATCGTAATAAATCGACGCGCGCAAAAGCGAATCCGAATAGCTGTCGCTGATTTGAACAATACCCGGATGTTTCATCAGTTCTTTTACAAAAATTTCGTAAGCCGCACTGGTTCGCTTTATATGTTCGCCGTCCAAACCGCCGCGGTTTTCTGCCGAATCAATTACGGAAATAAGCATAGCCTTATGGGCATGCTGCAAATATGCGGTCTGGGCACTAACTTCGTGCTTAAGCAAATCGTTATAGTCAACCAGCGCTTCGCGGTCTGCCTTTTCCTTGCTGTAATCCGAAATTTCAAAATAATAGCCCATAAGCGCATCGTTGCGCTTTTTGCAGATAAAATGCAGTTTGCCTTTGTAAATCTTTCTGCCTAAAGTAATTGTACGCGGCGGCGGCAAAAGGCGCAGCGAAACTTCTTCCGCAAGGGAATATTCCGTAAGCCAGGTTATGATATTTTTGTCCAGAGGCGTATCGGCTTTGGGAATTTTTCTGTCGATTACATAGTCTTTCAATTCGGGAAAAATCTGCTTTGCTACCTGATTGCTGCCCAGATAGCGGCATTTGCGGTCAAAAATAATGTAGGCATTTTTTTCAACCTTGTTTTCTCTCATGTTCGCAATATGTTCCAGGTCGTAAGAATCGCTTCTTTTAAACAGAAACATAAAAACAAATTCGTCTACCAGAAAAACGAGAGGAAGAATTTCAATTGACCAGCTTAACTGGCGTTCCAAAGTATAAAAAACGTAATAATTTAAAAGCATTAAAAATACAATTACCGTATTTTTGCGCGAATATTCCCGCGGTTTTATTGCAGCAAGAATTATTACGCCAACAAAGGAAAGGTCAAAAACACCGATTAATACTGAATACGAAAGGTGCAGCGGTCCGTATTCCTTTACGATATAAGTTGCATTCTGAAATGTATCGATGCCGACGCTTGCATAAAAAATGTCGCTGCGCCCGATTGAAAAACAGAGGGCGATGTTAAAAAGTGAAAAAAGCAAAAGGCAGGAACGGAATATTTTGTTAAATTCAATTTTCAGTATTTGCGCGCCGGTTAAAAGCGAAAAATAACGGCACAAAATGCCGCCAAAATACGCAAATTTCAGCGCCAGAATTGCAACTTCCAGATTGCTGGCAAGCGCCAGTGCGTAATATGCGCCGTTGGCAACGGTTACGCATACAAAAACCATCATGTAAGTGTATTCAATCTGTCTGCGCATTAAAAATACAAAAGAAGTCAGCGCCAGCGAAATTACAAAAAATGAAAGGTAAAGATAAACCGCCATAAAAAATGTTTTCCTTAAAACTAAGTATCGTTCACTTTTTAATATTCGTTTTATTTTTTTATGGAAGATTTTTTAATTTTTTCAGTTTTACAAAATACGATTTAAAAATACTTTTTCATTTTAACCCATATTTGGGTTTTTGTGCAAAAATACTGCATTTTTACCGAAAATAAAAAAAGAAATTAAGGGCGTATCTAAAAATTGCAGTTTTTAGGGCATCCATTGAATACAAGGAATTTTTTATGAAGAAATTTTCAGCCGTTTTATGCGGAATTTTTGCCGCTTCTTTTATTTTTGCCGAAGTACAGCAGTTTAACGTTCACTACGAACCGGTAACAGCTTCCAGCAGTTTTGACGTTGCCTTCATTCAATACGACTGCATGAAAGAAACCAGCGTGCGCCGTACCGGCGGCGTGCCTGTAGTGCAGGCTTTTACTGCCGAAAACGGGCTTTACGAAGAACGCTTTACTCTTTTTGAAGATACTGGTTCCAGCAGCGCCACACGCAAAATGGAATATCTGTCAGTTGTCATGGAATATGCGGCAATGGTAGCAGGAAGAAAACTGCCTGTAAGCGCATTTAAAGCCTTTGAGGACAAGGACATAGCCGAAGGTTTTAACGGCGATTTCGGTCATACCTGCTTTGTTACCGAGCCTAATTCTACCTACGCCGGCAAATACGACTACATGATGATTGATTTTTTCTGCAAGGCTGGTCAGGGCATTGTAATGCGCACAATCTTAACCAACGATGCTTCTATTTTTACCGAACCTACTGACGATTTTGTTTTTGTCTATCATTCTTTCAGCTTTTTTGATAATCAGGAACTTTTCTGGTAAAAACAGCGGGGCGCTTGCGCATAATTTGCAGAAAAATATAGAATGAGCAGAAATATGAAAAATAAAGCTGCCAAATTGCTCTTTTTGTTTGCTTTCTGTCTTTTATTTGAAGCAAACGCCCAGGTAATTCCTTACGGCGCACATTTCCGCCCGCCCACAATTCTGGACGATTTCAGCATTAACTATCTTCCGTGCAGGGAAATGGCGCAGGTTTTTCCAGCCAGAAAAGGCGCAGAACTGCCGGTGCACCGCGCCTATATTGCCGAAAAAGGCAAATACGAAGTGTGGTATACCCTTTTTGCAGATACCGGCAACAGCGGCAAAAACAGTGCTGCAGAATATGCCTTTTACATGCTGAATTGCGCCAGTCTGGTGGCCGGCAGAAACATAACGATGGCAGAAATGACGGCGTTTAATGCCGCAGACTTAAAAAAAACTTTTGGCGCAGATGCCGGGCACAGCTGTTTTTTGCAGATGCCGCATTCGGCGTACGCAAAAGGCTTTGCATACGTGCAGCTGCAATTTTTTTATAAGCAGGGCGAAGGCATAGTAATGCGCGCCTTTTTAACCAACGACCTCAAAACCCTTACCACGCCTGCAAAAAGCTACAAATCCGCTTTTAATTCCTTCAAGTTCCGCTAATTCCGGTAAAATATTCCATATATCGCGCGGGCTTTGCCGTGCAAATTTTGTCATTCCAAACTTGATTTGGAATCTGATTATAAAAGCAGACAGGATGCTGAAATAAATTCAGCATGACAGGCGTGATATATTTTTTTTGTTTGACAATATGAGCGCAAGTAAAATATTCCGCATATCGCGCGAAATCTGCCGTGCAAATTTTGTCATTCCAAACCTGATTAGGAATCTGATTATAAAAGCGGACAGGATGCTGAAATAAATTCAGCATGACAGGCGTGACATTTTGTTTGGCAATATGAGCGCAAGTAAAATATTCCGTATATCGCGCGAAATCTGCCGTGCAAATTTTGTCATTCCAAACTTGATTTGGAATCTGATTATAAAAGCAGACAGGATGCTGAAATAAATTCAGCATGACAGGCGTGATATATTTTTTTTGTTTGGCAATATGGGTGCCGGTAAAATATTCCGCATATCGCGCGGGCTTTGCCGGTTCAAAAAAAAAGGCGCGGAACGTTCAATTTTTCAATTCTGTATTTTTTACAAAGTTTTTCTATTCTTC
>JAKSTR010000060.1 GCA_024402495.1 Treponemataceae bacterium | reverse complement strand
CCTGCCAGAATCTTTTTAATCATAAACACTCCTTATTGTTTTTTTACGCCAGAATTCATAGCATTTTTTGCAGCAATTCTGCAAGCAGAGAAAGTTTTGACAAGCCTCTTTTTATACGATGGAAAAGCAAACAAAATATCAAAAAAATTAAATTATTTTTTCAAATTGTATTGACTCTTTTTGGGCAATTTAATATAGTAATAAATGTAAGGGCGATTAGCTCAGCTGGGAGAGCGTTTGGTTTACACCCAAAATGTCGGGAGTTCGATCCTCTCATCGCCCATAAAACCACTTGATAAAACAAGTGGTTTTTTTATTTTAAAGCGCGCTCGTTTTTCAATTTCTGTTCACAGTGTTAATTCTTCTACTAGTAAAATATGTTAAAATTTGCTAAACTTTTCTAAAGAAAAGTCGCATTTGCATTCATTTTTCTTTATCAAATCACTTTACAGGAACACAAATGTCAAGGGAAAAAATTATTGTTTTAGATTTTGGCAGCCAGTACGCACACTTAATTGCAAAACGTTTTCGTATGCTTGGCTATTATTCTGAAATTGCCCAACCACAGGCAGACCTTTCTACTTTTGAAGGTGCAAAAGGCGTTGTTTTTTCCGGCGGACCTGCTTCTATTTACGATGCAAACGCCCCAAAATTTAACAGCGAAATTCTTTCTCTTAACATTCCGATTTTGGGTTTGTGCTACGGTCATTATGTTGTTCAGCAGGGCTACAACGGCAAAGTTGAAAAAGCAGCCGTTGGCGAATTTGGTTTTGCAAAGCTGAACTTCAACAAAAACGTAAAATCGCCGCTTTTTGAAGGAATTGAAGACAACCAGCAGGTTTGGATGAGCCATCAGGACGGCGTAACCAAACTTGGCGACGGTTTTGAAGTTGTAGGCGCAACAAAAGACTGCCCGTTTGCCGCAACCCAGAATCTTGCAAAAAAACGATTTTCATTGCAGTTCCACTGCGAAGTAAAAGATACCCCATGCGGAAACAGAATTTTTGAAAACTTTGCAAAGATTTGCGGCATGAACCAGAACTGGGATCAGGATACGGTTCTTGCAACGATTCTTGAAAACATAAAAATAAACGCCGGCGACAAAAATGTTCTTCTGTTTTTAAGCGGCGGCGTTGACAGTACAATTACATTTGCACTTTTGAACAAAGCTTTGGGGCAGGAACGGGTTTTGGGTCTGCACATTGACAACGGTTTTATGCGCAAAAACGAAAGTGCTTCCGTTGCCGACCTTTACCACAAGTTCGGTTTTAACAATTTTATTGTAGAAGACGCAAGCAAAAGCTTTTTGTCTGCAATTGCCAGCTTAACTGACCCGCAGAAAAAGCGCATGGCTGTTGGAGAAAACTTTATCACCGTACGCAACGAAGTTGTTGCAAAACAGAACCTTGACGAAAGCCAGTGGCTTTTGGCGCAGGGCACTTTGTATCCGGATATTATTGAAAGCGGCGGAACGGCAAACAGCCACACAATCAAAACGCACCACAACCGCGTTCAGGGCATTCAGGATCTTATTGCAAAAGGCTTAATCATTGAACCAATCCGCGACCTTTACAAAGACGAAGTTCGCGCCATCGGCAAAAAACTTGGTCTTAGCGACGAACTTGTTATGCGCCATCCGTTTCCAGGCCCGGGGCTTTCCATCAACGTTTTGTGTACCGAAGGAAAGCAGAGCGAAAAAGATTTGAGCGAACTTGAGCTGGCAAAAGCAGAAATTGCTGCAATGAACTTTGGTCTTGATAAACTTAGTGCCGCCGATGTTTTGCCGGTTCGTTCAGTTGGCGTTCAGGGCGACTTCAGAACCTACCGTTTTCCGGCAGTGCTTAGTTTTGAAGAAACAGAAAGCGGCTTTTATGCACTTCCCTGCCCTTACTGGGAAGAAATTGAAAAAATTTCCAGCAATGTATGCAATGCAGCAAAATATATCAACCGCACAATTTTGCGCCTTTACCAGAAACCGGGTGCACAATTGCAGCTGCAGGAAGGCTATTGTACCAAAGACCGCTTGGACCAGCTGCGCGAAGCAGACAATATTGTTTTAACAGAACTTAAAAAAGCCGGCTGGTACAATAAAATATTCCAGCACTTAACAATGATTCTGCCTTATGCTTCTGCCGGCAACCGCTGTTCATTTGTTTTGCGCCCGGTTTGCAGCGAAGACGTAATGACAGCCCGTTTTGCCCAGCTGCCAAAAGAACTGCTTGAAACGATTGTTAAGCAGATAGCAGCCCTGCCGTTTGTAGACGCAATTTATTTTGACGCAACCAACAAACCGCCGGCAACATTCGGCTGGGAATAATTAGATGTGCTGTTTTATAATTAGTAATTGCTGATTATTTAACGAATGTCTATAAGCGAACAGCCCGTACATTGTGCACGGGCTGTTCGTTTTTGCCAATCATATTAATTTTTTCAACTAAATGACTAAATTATTTTCTCTTAGAAAATTAAATTTCTTGCACTTCCAATTGCAGTTTCTTCGTCTAAACTTGAGCCACAATCAATAAAAAGTTGAATAAAGCAAGCTCTTCTTGGCATAAATGCGACTTTTTCGTTTTGTGGCAAAGAATTTGTTGTGAACAAGAAAAAGACAAGAGGAGTCATATTGAAATTTTTTCTGTGCATAAGATTGCTTGCTTTTTCTTTGTATTTTGTCAAAAACATTTCAAGAGAATCCCACGATTTGTAAGAAATAAGTCTGTAAATGAATGAATTTGGAATTGAAAAACTATTGTATCCATACGGAATTGCGCAACTTCCAAGCTCTAGTTCAACATCAGCTCCATTTTCGATTAGTTTTTCACAAGCATAAACATCATTTGTGTCTGCAGCATAAAAAAGTGCTGTAATTTCTTGCCGATGCTTTGGATTAGGTTGTGATTTATCAGGTTGTGTTTTGAAGTCATCAACATTTTCAGTTCTTTCAATAAGCAAATCTAAAATTCTATTGTCGTTTTCTTCTCTGTTTTTTTGCATCTCATCAAAAAATGTTTTCATTTTTTCTTTATAACCTGGTAAATCCATAATATTTTGTAAATTTGCCATTTTTTCATCCTTTGAAAGTCCTTGAACAAATAAATTTTGATAATTTATGTTTTGTTCTGAAAGTGGAATATTCATCATTCTTTCAGGCATTTTGGATAATGCACGATTTTGAATTTCATAATATAGCGGAGATAATTCATCACTTGAAATTAAAAAGTCGTTAGGAAATTTTGTTTTTCCATTGTCTGTCATTTTATCAATAATGGCTTTTACAACATCAAAATCGTTTGAATCCAATGCTACTTGTAAGATAGAAATCTTTCTTCTGTTTGTTTGTGTAAAAAGCGTTTTCTTTTCTGTTCTCTCTAAAATCTTAAAGATTATTTCTTTTTCGATTTCCTTGTGATGTGTTTTGAATTGGGTAAGGATTTCCATAATTGGATATGAATTATTTGTATTTGGTTTATTCAAATCCAAACTTGGAAATTTAGATTCATCTAAAAGGTTTAGTACAGTTTCGTAATTATTAAAATTACCATCATTACCATCATATTGAATTGCAAAAGAAATTGGAGTGTAATCTACATTATGGTCAAGTTTAAGATAATTATTGATATTTTTGTCAGTAACTTTATTTAGTTTTTCCTTTCCTATTTCCCAAAAATCTGTTTTATCTTTCTTATCTTTAATATAAATTCCCATTTCATTCATCAAATCTTCGCTTTGAATCTTATTTCCAGTTTCAGATTCTGCTTTGAATAATTTTGAAAAATTTTCTCTGCAATGATAGTAAAAAGAATAGGCATCATCCATTTCATTCAGAACTAAGTCAAAAGCTAATGCAAAGTCGTAGAAATTTTTGACGATTTGAGGAAGCGGAGTTTTTGTGTCTATGTTTTGAATGTTACTTGCAGAAGAAATTCTTTTTCTGAATTGTTCTGGATTTTTCTTAAATTCATAATACGAACTAACAGTAATTGCTTCTAAAATGAATTTTTCAAGACTTTTTCCTGCAAAATATTTTCCTTTTTCGAATGCAGTTTTATACCAATTGCAAGCTTTTAAAAGATTTTCGATGTCGCCATTTTCCAAAAATCTGAAAACAAACTCCTTTGCACAAAACCAATTTTCAAAAAAGCAAATTGAATGAGGAAGTTCACGAGTCAAGTCATAATGCTCATTTTGAAATCTTTTTACATTCAAAATAGAATTTTCTTTTGTTAAATCATCAAAATATTTTCCATATTTTACGATTGATTGAATTTGCTCATCATTTACTTTGGATTTACAAAAATTGATTGCTTCGTATGGGTCATAATTTTCAGGATCGAATTTTTTTGCAAAGTTTTCAATATCGAGCCAATCTGTTTTTTTGATAGAAAGGAATTCTACAGAATCCTTAAAATTGTTGTAAAAATAAACATCCAGAAAGATTCCACAATAACGTCTTGTTTCTTTATTTTGATAAGCAGTTTTCAAAAGTGCATAAAAAACATTCCAAGTTGGATTTTTGTTTTCTTTTACACATTTTTGTATCGCTCTTGCAACTTCTATTTTTTCACCATTTTGCTTTTTAGGAAGATTTGTTTCAATTTCTTCATAAAGCGCAGTGAGAGTTTTGAAATGTGAAGAAAATTCGTCAAATACTGTTTTGAAATCAGAACTTGAGACCAATGAAATATACTTAAAATTCAATTCTGTATTTAATGTCAAATCTCTGACAATCCAATTTAATGTAAAATTTCTTTGAGAATTTTCAAAAGGTCTACTTCCTGCAATGTGAATGATTGGATTCCAAAAAAACTTTGTATAAAACAGTCTTGAAAAACTTTCTTCTATAGTTTCAAATTCTTCCCCGTCTAAAGATTTTTTTTGAGTTGCTTCTATTTTATCAAGTTCAAATTCATCTTCCAATTTTTTGAAAAAATCTCTGATTTTTCCAAAAAAAGAATCTTCGCTTGTGTATCGGAATTTTTGATAGGAACATTTTTCTTTGTAAAAATCATTGATTTCAGAATCTGTAAAAATGTTCATTTGAAGTAAAGCATCTTTTCCACAAAGTCCAACACCAAATTTTGCAATTTGTCCAAGTGAAAGATTTCCGAATTTTGATTCATTTTGTTTTGCCATAAAAATCTCCTAAAAAAATTACTTGATAGCAAAAATCTAAATCTTTTTTCGAGAAATTTTACCACAAATATTAAGGGAAAAGTTTTTTACTCTAAAAATCATTTATTAAAAAACTTTTCCCTTAAAAAATGCATTATTTTTTTGCTATTTCAAGATTAAAGTTTAGTTGTAAAGATAAGAAATCGCTGATTTCAAACAAATCTATTTTAAGGAGTTTTTTATGGGAAAAACAACTGTAAAACCAGGTAATTCACACTATTCAGAAGGAGGTCGTATGCCAAGTACTACAGGTAAGCCAAGTGGAGGTAACAGAGGAAACAATCCTCCTAAAAAATAGCAATTCATCTAAATTATTTTCTTCTAGAAGAATTCAACCTACTTAGAAGTAGTAAAGAATGAAATTAATTATAGCATTTTCCTTATATGCAGTATAAGAAACATTATAAGGAAAATTATAATACTTTCTCTATATATTGAAGAGGTTTTATGTCAGAACAAGAATTCAAAGAACTAAAGGAATCGTTAAAACCGATTTTCAGGGGCTATAGAAGAATGGATGCTTCTATGGAAAAGAAACTGAAAAATTTAGGTTTTGAAATAATCAGGAGTAAGAAACATTACATTCTTAATTACAGCATTTGTAAAAAAGAACTGTGTATAGAAGTTTCTAAAACTCCAGGCGATTTTAGAAGTGGACGCAAAATTGTAAGAGATATTTCCAAAGTAATTAGGGAAAGCGAATTAATTCATTAAGGAGTTTTTATGAATACTACACTAAAAAATTATTCTTTTAATGGTATCGAATCATTGCGTTCGATTTTAAAATCAGCTCTCAGAGGCTATACTTCCATAACCCCTCAGATTTTGGAAACCTTTGCTCTTTTAGGGTTTGAAGTATCCAGAAAGCAGAATCATTACATTTTAATTACACACACCTCATTTTATTCAGACAGGTATCCTGATAGAATTCTTGTATTTCTGTCAGCAATACACCAAGCGATAAGCGTGCTGGATTAAATATTGCAAGCACAATATGCAATACAATCCAACTGTATCTTTAATTTGTAAAAAAGTGTCAACTTTTTTAATTTCGCTCATTACTAATTGTTATAAGGAGTACTTATGGAAAACAAACTTAAAATCAATTTTCATATAACAGAAGCATGCAATTTTTCATGCAAATTCTGTTTTGCAAGATACAGCAAAAAAACAATTAACTTTTGAACAGCAAAAAGCAGTAATCAAAATTATTGCAGAATCAGGATTATTTAATACAATTAATTTTGCAGGCGCATCTACCCGGAAAGTGGATGCGCTTTTTTTTTCTAACTTACGATTTTTGGAAGCATATTAATTATTTCATCAGGAAGACAATCTGCTGGCATATAAGGTCTATATTGGCGTAAATAATCTAATCCCTAAAACAAATGCTTCAGCAGGCGGTTTGCTACATCGGGGCTAAAGTCCAGCAGTTCCTTAAACATATCGTGGGTAACGGGAATAAGCTTTACGTCGGTTTCTGCACTGGCGCTTTCGGTACGCGGACGGTAAGTAACGCAGTCGGCTTCGCCAAAAAAAGCGCCGGCAGAATGATAGCGCATGTGGTTATTTGCAAAAGTGCGTACCGTTCCGCTAAAAATATAATAAATTACGCTGCTGTCATCACCAGCCGCAAAAATCTGGTCGTCGGCAGCAAAATCAATAGTTGCGCTGTTTGTAAAATGCTTGGGCTGAATAAACAGCAGCCGCTTAAAGGCATCTTCAAGCCGGTTTGCGTCTTTGCCGGGCAAAAGGTACATCTGTTCAAATAAAAGCATGTCAAAATACTGGCACACAAAAATGAACTGGGCAAAATACAAAAACAGCATAAAAAAAGTGTACACTTCAAGCAGCAGAACAATAACATTGCTGAGCACGCCGTAAATAAGATTGTAGCGGCTCATGTCAATGAAAATATGAAAAAACGCATCGACAATAAAAAATATTACAGTACAGCCCAAACTTGCAAAAGCGCAAATCTTCCATTTAGGCTTGCAGCCCGGCGCAATGCGGTAAGTTAGCAGAATAAGCAGAAAATAAATGCCGCTAGGCAAAAACTTCATCAGCAGTTCGCCAGATTTTTTCAAAAAGAACGGCATCAAATTGATAATGCCAGTCATTGCAATAAAAGATTCAAAAGTGTTGGATAAAAAAAGCAGAAGCGCAACAATCACAACCATTACAATCTCAATTGCAAGCGAAATTACGCTGATAATTACCGGTTTCTGTTTAGCCGAAACCCTGAAAATACAGCTCATTCCCTGCATGACATACAGAAAAAAGCGCCGCGCCATCCAGATAAGCGAAATACCTACGATAATTTCAAAAAGTCCAACGCCCTTAATCTGCAAAATGGAAGCCATAACATTCGGCATATCAAAACTGTGATAAAGCGAACCGTACGAACTGCTTATAAAATCAATCAGTTTTTCCGGGCTGGTACGGAAAAAGCGCATTAAAACCGCGGCAATCATAAGCACAATCGGTACAAGCGAACAGAAAAAACCGAAAGCACCGGCAGCGGCATATATAAAAAGATTGTTTGTAGAAAAAAGTGTAAAACTAAGGGTCAAATACTGAAAAGTTTCTGGTATCTGTTTGTAATTAATGCGCATTTTTCAATTATAAATTCAAATCGGCATTTTGAAAACTACGATATTTGCACCGCCATTATCAGCCCAAGAGCCCGATAATTTATGCCCCGAACAGATTTCTGCACGGCAATATTTTAAAATATTCAGGCAAAAGCACGGCGGCGCAAATTGAAAAACCAGAATACCCAAAGCTTTTTATGAGTTTCAAAATATCACCGTATGGTTTTAAAATTTCACCGTACGTTTTTCAAAAAACGCACGGTCGTTTTTGAATTTTCCACTGTGCGTTATAGGGTAAAACGCACGGTCGTTTCAGTACAAACGCACGGTGACTTTGAAGCAAACGACCGTGCGTTTTGAAAGAACCCCAAAACAGCATCAAAAAGACGTGGTTTGAATAAATTACGGTCAACAGATATAATTGAAGAATGGCTAAAGTATTACTTCAAAAACGATATAAATTCTTCAAAAATCTTCTATTAATAGTGCTTATTTTTTGCGCACAAAAAGCCTTTAGCCAGCAGTCTTACAGCGATTACGCCTGTGTTTTTTCAAGCAATTTTATGGAACTTTCCGCCGGTCTCAGCCACCAAACTTTCAATCCGGCAACCGCAAACGCCAATACAATCCGCATTTGCCAGAACGCCCTGCGCACAAATTTTGGCGTAAGCAATACCAAACAAATAGCCGAAACCGCCGAAGCCATAAAAGAAACCGGCGATTCTGCAACTTATAAAAAGCTGCATGCAATGCTGAAAAAATATCCCGGTCAAACTGTAGAACAGATTGCGCAAAAAGAATGTTTAACGGTTCTGCAAACCAGCCAGTTATATTTTGTTGCAGCCTTTTCACCAATACTTGGCGAAAAAGCGCTGGACGTATGGGACAACGCCCGGCTAATTGCCCTTTACAGGTTCAGCCTTGGCGCAAAACTTATCAGCGAACAGGACGCATTAGCCGCCGTAAAACCAATGGTAGACGCACTAAAAAAAGACTGCGCAAACTGGGAAGATTTTTGGGCGCGGTATTTAATCGGCAGGCAGTTCAGCGGGCTTGAACAGCTGAAATACGAAGGATTTTTGTCAACAAGCAGGCAGGCTTACCAGCAAAGTCAGAAAAAAATAAACTTTGAAGAATATGCATTTACGCCAACACCGGCAGCGACCAAAGCCGCGGTAAAAATGGAACAAACCGGCTATCATCCTGCGGGCAAAGCCAAAACCTTTGAACAGGCGCAGCGGCTTTTGCAGCCCGGTCATGTGTTTGCAGAACGCGACCGCGCCACAATTGAAAAACTGAAAAAAGATTTTGCCGAATTGCCCTGCGTTCTTTATATGGAACTAAGCGTAGATTACGCGGCAAAAGCTTACCGCAAGGCAATAAACCACGCCCAGATAATTGACGAAATACTAAAAACCGCCGGTGCAAAAGGCGACAGCAACCAGCTTTATAACGACATTTTTTATCTTTATGCCGAAAGTGCCCTGGCTTTGCAAAAATGCGACCGGGCAAGTTACGCAATAACCCGGCTAGGCAGTGCAGAAAAAAAGAGCGGAAAGTTTATGGAATTGCAGGGTCGCATTCTGCGCATGTCAATCGGCACTTCGCCGGACTATGACGAAAACCTTGCAATGGCAAAAAAAGCCGCAGAAAGTTTCAGGTTAGCCCAAAAGAACGGCGTAAAACTGAATGCAGAAACCCAGGAATGGATGAAAATAACGCTGGGGGAACAATGAAAAAAAGATTTTTTGGCGCAGAAAAAACAAAAATTGCAAAGTTTCTTCTATATATATGCGTATTATTTGCAGCCCCAAAATGCCTTTGTGCCCAAACCGCCGGCAACGCAAACGCCAGACTAACAGACGAAGTATTGCAAAAAATAAGCCCCAATATTTTTGAAGTTGTAGCAAAAAAAGCCGGCGAAGGCAATACGGAATATCTTTTTCCGCCCGCATTTGAAAAAATGAATCCCGTAATCCGCGACGACCCTTATGCCATAATGGGCACGGCTTTCCTGATGAACGACGGATTTTTCTATTCTTCATGCAAGGCATTTAAGCTGCTAACCGGCACCCAGTACAGCAGTTTTGCCCTGCGCGACGGCAACGGCAACGTATTTTCAATTGAAAAAATTGAAAGTTTTTCTACAAGCCGGGATTACATAAAGTTCAGCGTAAAAGACTTTAAGCCGGAAGAAAACCAGAAAGGTCTAAAAAAAGCCGGAAAAATAAACCAGAACACGCCGGTATTTGCCGCAAGCCGCGAACTTGGCGACGGTCTGGTTATACGCGGCGGCATTATTCCCAGCCGCAGTCTTGAAAAGATTTGCGGCGAATGGCGGTGGATTCGCATAAGCGAACCTGCAAAGCCGCTGACTTTTGGCGGACCGCTTTTAAATAATCTAGGGGAAGTTTTGGGCATATTAAGCAATGAAAACCCGGCTGAAAAGCTTGTTTTTGCCCTTCCCTTTGACGAAACCGAAGTAATTGCCCCAAATACCGGTGAAGTTGTTCATTATTTCAGTTACCAGCTGCCCAATATGCCGGGCAAAATCTTTGATCACAAGTTTTTAACCGAACTCACTTTGCCTCAGGATTTGCCAGCAATACAAAAAAAACTGCTTGCAGATTTTACGAAATACAAGCAGACAATGGTAAAAACTCTTTCGCCCCACTTCAATTCTTCCGGCGAAAACGGATATTTGCAGGCATTCGGGTCTGCGGACGTGCTTTCCACCGGGTCGGTGCCGGCTTTTCCTTTGCTGCTTTGCTTTGGCGAAAATAAAAAATGGCAGTTTTTGCAGCCGGAAAAGCTTTACGAAGAAAAAGGGCGCAAAGGCGAAGGCGTACTTTTTGGCAGCATGATGGGCTACACATTTGCGCTGGTTAACAAAGGCGAAAACCGCAGTTTTGAAACGCTCATGGCAGATTCCAAATGGTACACCGACTATCTGCTGCTGGTTTTAGGTTTGGGCAGGCAGGTTGCACAGGAAGAAGTGCCGATAGTTTCTTTTGGAAAAGCCGAAACGCAGGAAACTTTTACCGACTGCTTAGGGCGGAAATGGCAAAAAAGCCTTTTCAGCCTGCCGTTTGCAGACAGTCAGGCAATAGTCTGCGCCCTGCCACTGCCGGAAGGTGTTTTTATAATGCTGAAAATTGCCGATACCGACCAGATAAGCGCCAAAGCTGTTTTTGACGTTGAGTTTATTGCAGGCTGCATTTATCCAAGATACAGCGGAAAAATCAGCGACTGGCAGAATTTTCTGGCATACCTTAAAAAAACAAACAATCTTTATGCGCCGCTGGATAAAATAACCATGAATACGCAAAACGCGGCATTTAATTTTGATTCTCCCGGTTTTGCCATGAACATTCCGGAAAAAGTTTTTAAGACCGACGACGAAACAACCTTCAGGCTGGCTTTAGGTTTTGCAAAACAAGGCGCAAAAGCCCAGAACCAGATTATTGCCGCAGAATTATATTCAAAACGGAAAACCGAAAACTACCGCTATATTTATCTGGCAAAAACGCCAAAACCGGCAGACGGCGCCAAAAAAGAAATAACTTCCCTGTGGGAAAAGAAACTGAAACAGGAAGAACCATACAACGCCGCGGCGTATAACCAGAATGAATGCACGTATTATGATGAAATTATTCTTGACCCGGCGCAAAAAGACCGCGCACGAATACAGCAGATAAACTGCCTTTCTTTAGAAATTGCAGGCAGCAGCAAAAACGAAGAAATAAAAAAATTCGCCGCTGCCCTGAAACCTTGCATTAAATACAAGTGAAACATAAAAACTTTTCAATATATCTGTAAACCGCCATGCAAAACCCTATAAAAAACTGAACACGCTGCGGCTTGCTCCAGCGCAAAGGCGTACGGTTCAGCATGATAAATTTCTGCATGGCTTTTGGCATATAAAAAAAGGGGCAAAAGCTGTACGTTTTGCGCATAAACATGTACAAAACACCTTTGCCTCTGTTGCAACTGTCTGTCAGGCATCCATGCTTGCAAGCTTTTGGTGCAGCGCCAAAACCTGCGCGTGCAGATAATGGTCAATAATATTCCGTTCTATCATGCCCAAAACCCTGCCGTCCTTATCAACAATCGGCAGCGCCGCAGTATCAAAACTTTCAAAAGCCTTTATAACATCGCTTAAAGCATCACCCGGCTGGCAGCTTGCCGCACTAGGTTCCAGAATATCCATTGCCATAATCGCATCCGAAAGTTCCATAATCTGCAAGCTTTCTTTAAGATGTTCAAGCGTAATTATACCGGCTAATTTTCCGTCCGACGTTTTAACCGCGTAGTTCGTATTAATGTTGTGGCTAAAGTTCTGCAAAATTGAACTTAAACAGGCGGTTTCCAGCACAATGGCAGGGGAATTTTCGCTGCAAATACACTGCCCTCCCGCCGTAACATCACTTACAACGCAGTTTTTTATAATGTCTTCTTCGCAAATATCAAGGTTGCATTCGCCAGCCTTTACTACGGCGTAGCGCACGCATACCGGGCCCAAAAGCTGAACGACAAAAGTAGTTGCTGTAATTATAAGAACAATGTTCGGACCGATACTGTTGGCAAAATCACTTCCTGCAGCAATTGAAAGACCAATTGCAACACCAGCCTGGCTTAACAAGCACCAGGGCAGATAACGCTGTACGGTCTTTGGCGCTTTTGTTAACCATGCCCCTACCCGCGAACCGATAGATTTTCCCACGGTTCTGCAAACGATGTACACAATTGCTATTAAACCCAGATACGCGCTTACGTTCCATATATTCAATTTAGCGCCGACAAGTACAAAAAACAAAACGTAAATCGGCGGCGTAAAGTCTTCTACCAGCGAAAACAAAGGGCGGGTTTTAGCCGGTGCAAAGTTTGCCATAAAAAACCCGACAGACATCGCCGCAAGAATATTGTCCAGATGCAAAAAAGCGCTTGCACCGCAGGCTAAAAATATCGCGCCAAGCGAAAAAGCCAGAATGCGCCCCTGATCGGTCATGGTATGAATTACGATGCGGCTAAGCAAAAAGCCGATTAAAGAACCCAGTGCAATTGACCCGAATACATCGTAAGCAACGGAAAGCAGCTTCATTCCGAAACTGCCGGTAGTTTCGCCCAAAAGCGAAGATGCAACAGACGAAGCGATTGCATAGAGAATAAGCGCCACGGCATCGTCCATCGCTACAATTCCAAGCACAGTCGTGGTCAAAGGGCCGCGGGTTCTGTTTTCGCGCAATACGTCGGTTGTGGCAGCCGGTGCTGTTGCCGAAGAAATTGCACCCAGTATAAGCCCCAAAGAAAGGCTTGTGGCAAGGTCTTTTGTAAAGGCAAAGGCAATTAAAGTAACCAGAATTGAAACTACAAAGAAAGGCACAATCGCTTCAAAAAGAAGGATGCCCACAAACTGTTTGCCGTATTTTTTTATAACGCCTATCTTAAGTTCGCCGCCAATCAAAAAACCAATCAGCGACAGGGCAACGGAACTTACCGGGTCTAGTGCGGCGATAACGTTTGCACCCAAAACCTGAAAACCCGACTGTCCAATTATAATTCCTATAACGATATAGCCTACAACTTGCGGAATGCGCAATACCTGGAACAATTTGCCCCCGAGGGCACCCAGCAAAAGTATGATGGAAAGAAGCAAAACAAGGTTTCCGCTTGCTAAAACATCAAAATGCATGAACTTAGGTAAAATATTGGCAAGAATATTCATAGTAAAAACATTATACAAAATGCTTATTTCTTTTTCAAATGCATGGCAAAAAGGCGCAATTTCATTGTGAATATACGGCGTGTTTATCCGTTCGGTTTGCAAGAAAGGTATAAAAAAAGCTGCCCGGATATATGGGGCAGCCTGTATTTGATTTTAAGCTTACGGAAAGTTTTTGCTAAAGAGACTGGGCGTAAACATCGCCAAGAGAATCAGACATTTTGCTTGTCATGTCAACGTTCGCGGTAGCTTCGTTTTTAATTTCTTCAATTGAAGCCCCAATCAAAGACATTTGTCTGTGCAAACCTTCAATTCTTTCTTCAAGATTACCGGAAACGCCTGCAATATTTTCCAAAGATTCGCCCTGATCGGCAATTTCCTTTACTACGCCGGCAACAAGTTCTCCCGTTTTATGGGATTCGTCTACAATATTCTGAAGGGCTTTCATAACTTCACGCGTACCAATATCCATTTCGCCAATACCGGAAAGTATTTCATCGATTGCTTCAACCGTGGTACGAATATCCTGAGCGCTCTTGGAAGTGAAGTTAGCCATAGTATTGGCAGATTCTGCCGCCTGCTGAACCAATGCGCCGTTGCCCTGCAATGTTTCAGAAATCTGGTTTGCGTTTTTGGTTGTTTCTTCACTAAGCTTGCGGATTTCCTGTGCAATTACGCTGAAACCTTTGCCCAAAGTTCCGGCGTGCGCAGCTTCAATTGAAGCGTTCATAGCCAGAAGCCCGGTCTGGCTTGCGATGGAATCAACCGTAGAAACAAAGGCTTCGATGCGATTGGAAGATTCTTTTACCTGATTCATTTCTTCAACAAGCGCCCTTACCTGATTAAGCTGCATGGACAAAGCCTGTACAATTTCGTCCATTGCGGCGCGGCGCTTTGAAGCGATTGTAGAAATGTTGGAAATATTGGCGCTTATCTGGGTCATTGCCGCAGATGTCTGGGTAATGGAAGCGTTCTGTTCCTGTACGCTGGCTTTCATTTTGGCAGCCTGTTCGTTAATTCTGGTACCAACGCCTTTTACATCGTTTGCATCTTTATTAAGTGCTACGGCGTCGCTGGTTAAAAGGCGGTATATTTCCTGTATCTTTGCAACTGCGTCGTTGGCTTTGTCTGCCGAACCGGTAAGTTTGTGACCAATATCCAAACCTTCTTTTGCTTCGTCCAGAACTACGGTAATTTCTTTCAGCATTACTTTTGCTTTTATCTGTTCGTCTTCACTTTTGCTGATTAAAAAACGGTTAAAGCGGTTGCTTAAAAGAATCATAAGATTTGTTGTGATTAAAGCAATTGTGCAAACACAAAAGTTCAGCATCGCATCAGAAAAATCCATGGCAAAAACCGGTTTGTAGATTGTAAGAAGACTTACCGCCCACATTATTACGCAAGGTACAAAATACATGACAATCTGGCGCAGACCCAAAGCTATATAGGCGTTTATTGTTGCAATTGCACACATAAACAGAATGGGTCTGTAAAAAACAAGCGGGCTTTGGTACATAGTTGAAAAAAAGGTAACGACAAATGTTGCACTTAAAAAGCCCAATGTTGTAAAAATGGTGGCTGTCTGTATTTTTTCTTTTTTAATTATTGACAAAGAAATGAAGAAACAGATAACTGCAAAAAGAGAAACCAGACCGACTTCAAATTTCTTTTGCAGGCAGCATACCAGACCAAAAATGAAAAATAATCCAATTGCGCCCTGGTTGCCGTGTATAAGCAAAGAAAGCTGGTTTTTGGTACGAAAATCCAGCTTGTGAACAAACTCATGTGAAGGAAAAAAATATTTATCCAATCCTAATGCCATAACTCCCCCGTTTTGCATTTCAGGTGTATTTATCGTATAAAAACAGTAATTTTACAGCGATGGAATCCATTATAAACCGGTTTCCTTTTTACTTCAAACCAAAAACCCATTGAAAATATGAATTTTACATTTTTAACTCATGGTACTATCAGCACTTTTTGCCGGTGCTGATGAGAAAATGCTGGTTTTTTATGAAAATTGCAAAGTTTCTTCTATTATGGTGGGCGCAAAACCTTGCTGTATTTTTGCAATGCAGCAAGGTGAAAACTAGTAAAAAACCGGTAAAATGTGCGCGCTGTTTTTACCTGAATTTTTAGAGAATCTATTGACACTTTTTTTGTTTTTCAATATATTAGAGGAGCGTTGAGCGCAAGAGCAATGCGATGGGCTACTAGCTCAGTAGGTAGAGCAACGCCCTTTTAAGGCGTGGGTCACAGGTTCGAATCCTGTGTAGCTCATAAAACATCTACTACCTGTAGATGTTTTTTTATCGCAATATTAAAAAGCGCAAAAGCAACGTGATGGGCTACTAGCTCAGTAGGTAGAGCAACGCCCTTTTAAGGCGTGGGTCACAGGTTCGAATCCTGTGTAGCTCA
>JAKSTR010000006.1 GCA_024402495.1 Treponemataceae bacterium | reverse complement strand
GGCAAATCTTGTAAAGCGCATCCGCGGTTCAATTTTTAAAATACCGGAATATTAACAAAAATCCCCGGCTCCGGTTTCTGGAGCTGGGGATTTTTGTTAAAAACTGTTCATTTAGATTGGAAGTCCAAATTTAAAACATTTGGAACAGATCTTTCTACAACTTCAAAAATGACAATGTCAGGATATTGTTCAAGTATATAACTTTTTTCTTTTTCTTGTAACTTACACCAATTATATTCTGCATAAGAAAAATATGGAGAAAGATAAGGTTCTAAAGCAGATGTAAAAGAGTCTCGGAACATAATAAGTTTTGGCTTTTTAGAAGATCCTCTGGTTATAACACCATCTCTACCTGCATTTTTTTCGTAAATATATATATCATTATTTTCTTTTCCACATAAATATGTTTTTACATCATAATCTGTCATTTTACCTTTTGAAGTTCCAATAATATTTTCCAAATCCCCACCAGGAATTTTTTTCATTGTGAATTCATAAGAAATTTCTGGAAAATCATAACTAGGTAAAAGTTCTTTTATTTTTTTTACAAGCGAAATAGAACCATAATAGGCACCAAGTTTATTCCAATGTGTATCACGTTCATAATATAAAGAATATCTTTCTCTTTTCTTTGCTTCAAGAATTAAATCTTTTGGATAAATAACAGTAACTCCATCAGCTTCAAGACGTTCAACAATTTGCTCCGTTAAAGATTTGGTGTTATTCCTTTTGTATGGATAAAACTCTTCATAAATTTCATTTTTATTAGGCGCAATAAAATAAATAAACTGAATATTATTTGATTCACACCATTTCTGCATATTTTGAACTTTACGACTATAAGAACAAAGCTGGTCGTCTGTGAAAAGATTCCTTCTGAAATATGAATTAAAAAGATTATCTTTGTTATAAAAAAGCCAATCACGTTTTCCGTAAAAACCTATCTTTGTATAATTATTTTCCATTTGATAATATAAATTTAACTTTTCAAACATCTCTTTAAATTCATATTTCAATCCAATTCTATCTTCAAAATATAAACTTAATTTATTAAATAAATTCTTTTTTAATCTTATTTCGGGTCTTGTTGCAAGTTCTCTTTTTTCACGTTGAGATATTACAGTTTCATAATCAAAGCGAAATAAGGGAATCAAAATGAGTATTGCTACTAAAACTAAAAAAATAATCTGTATTTTTTTCATAAATCTAACCTTAAAATCTAAAATAGATAAACGGATTGTAAGAACTACTCATTAAGCTTGAAATTGAGAAAATCAAAACCAAAATTAATGAAAAATACTTCACGCTTTGAATAAAACAACATACCGCAGAGTTTTTATTAAAATCAATTTTTTTTAGATTACTAAAAAAATTCCACCATGGGAAACAGAAAATTAAACCAATTATAAAAACAACAAAAACTTTTTGGTTGAATAATATCTCAAGTTCAAAAGTCTTTGAAAAACCTAAAG
Organism: Treponemataceae bacterium; assembly: GCA_024402495.1. GTDB lineage: Bacteria > Spirochaetota > Spirochaetia > Treponematales > Treponemataceae > UBA1240. The sequence goes on along the minus strand of JAKSTR010000006.1, from coordinate 62,870 downwards.
GACTGTTTGAAAGATCAAACATTTTCTGAATTAATCGAATACCAGCTTTTGTACCATTTCTAAAAAAAATCCAAAGAAAAAATACAGAAGACAAAGTATAAATTCTGCAAAAAATATTTTTACCTATTTTTAGCATTTTGTTTTCTGTAGTATTGAAAAATGTTGCAATTTTTGTATCTGAAAGATATTTTTCAAAAATACGTAAAAATCCATGTCCAAGACCCCAGACTATAAAATTTACCGAAGCACCGTGCCAAATTCCTGTTGCAAGAAATACAATAAAAATATTCAAATATGCTTTAAACTTTCCTTTCCTATTTCCGCCAAGAGGAATATATAAATATTCTCTAAACCAAGAAGAAAGCGAAATATGCCATCGTCTCCAGAAATCTGTAATACTTGTTGCCGCATATGGGTAATTAAAGTTCTCTACGAAATCAAAACCGAACATCTTGCCTAGACCAATCGCCATATCAGAATAACCAGAAAAATCGAAAAATATCTGAAGGGAATAAGCCAACATACCTAACCAAGCATATTTTGTAGAATATTCATTGATATTGAGATTTAAAACTGAGTCAGCATACAAAGCAAAGACATTTGATAAAAGTACTTTTTTGCCAAGACCTATAATAAATCGTTCTACGCCATAAACCATTTTCTGTAAATCTACTGTACGATTTTCAATCTGAAGACTAATATCATGATATCGAACTATAGGACCTGCAATAAGTTGCGGAAAAAAAGAAATATACAGACCAAGATTTAAAGGATTTTTCTGAACCAAACTAGGGGTTCTGTAGACATCAACAATATACGATACAATTTGAAAAGTATAAAACGAAATTCCAATGGGTAACACAACAGAGGAAAACTGAGAATCTATATTCGTTTTAGAAAAAATAGAAAAAATAATCTTTAATACAAAAGCAAGATATTTAAAATAGAAGAGAATTCCAAAATTCAAAAGAAGGCATGTAACCAGCAATATTTTTTTCAAAAGTCTTTTTGAGCAACATATGCCAAGTCCAAAAAAATAATTTATTGTAATTGAAAAAATCATTAGAAAAACATAAACAGGTTCACCCCATGCATAAAAAAGTAAACTTAAAATAAACAATACAAAGTTTTTTACATAAACTTTTGAACAAAGAAAATTTATAAATAATGCAAATGGCAAAAAAAAGAATAAAAAGCTTATAGAACAAAAGACCAAAATATACTCCTATAAAAATCTGTCTGTTTGATAGATTTTTTTATCTAATTATAGGAAAATTCTTCTTTAAAATCTATCTATTATCTACATATTTCTATCTATAAGAATTATTTATCAATCAATATATAAGTTATTTTTTCTTTCTATTCTTTTTAATCTTATGGACATGACCATAAATGAATTAAATAAAATTTACATAAAAAACATAAAAAGATTTCGTGAAGAAAATCATGTCACCCAATCTACTTTGGCAGAAAAAATCGGAATAACAGATAAATATTTAAGTGCAATTGAAACTGGCTCCAAATGGGGTTCTTTTGAAACTTTGGTATCTATAGCAAATGCTTTGAATATCGAACCTTATGAACTGCTGCTACCTGATTCAAAAATAATTTCTACAGATACAAAAAAAACAAAAGACCTCATGAAAAGATTAAGAATCAATATAAATGATATAATGGATACCTTAGATTTTTTTTTAGCAGATGATACGAATAGAAATAAATAAATTTTATATTTAGTTATCCCCGGCTCCGGTTTGAAGCTGGGGACTTTTTGTAAAAAGCTGAAAGTCTTCTGGCGGTTCGGGTTTATTCGTTTGCGCCGTTGTGCAGAACGCTTACAATTTCGCCAATGTACATTACGTGCATGTCGTTGTCGCCGTAGAATGCTGGCAAAAGATTTGAATCCGTAAAATTATTCGGGTCAAAAGGCATTGCGCTTAATTTTTTGCAGATAACAGCCAGTTTTCCTTCGGCAAAATACGGCGTGTTTTCGGCGCTGGCAACAGTTAAGCCCTGTTTTGCAATTTTGTCTTCGTTTCTGCCGCTAACCGAACCAAAATATTTGTAGGTTTCGGCATATTTTTCGTGGTTAAAAAACGTAAGGCTAAAAGTATTGGCGCTGTCTAAAAATTCTTTTGTGTAGCGGCTGTTGCGGATAAAAATGAAAACAACATTTTTGTTCCACAAAACGCCTACGCCGCCCCAGCTTGCAGTTAAAGCGTTCACTTTGCCGTCTTTTTGTGCGGCAACCAGCGCCCAGTCCTTGCTGATTAAATCAAACGGGTTTTTGTTGATTTCGTTCGGGTTTATTTTTTCAAATTCCATTTTAATTCCTTTAATTTTCCAATTTTCAGTTTAGAAGAAATGTAAAAGCCGCGCAGTTTACTAAAAAAGGCTGCCTTGGCAAACAAAGCAGCCTTTAAATTATGCCGAACAGCGGCAAATTCTATTATTTTTCGCGGGTAACCATAGAAACAGGCTGACCGGTTGCGTCGATTGCATCGCGCCACAAAGAACCTTCCGGGTTAACGTGGTTGCGCTGCATTGTTACCAGCTCAATCGGCAGGTGAACAAACTTGTCGTGAACAAGACCGATTAGCAGTTTGGTTTTTCCTGCCATTGCGGCGTGAACAGCGTTGTTACCCAAACGTTCGCAGTAAATTGAATCAACTGCAACCGCCGGCGCAGAACGAATCTGGTAACTTGGATCCATGTATTTCAGGTTGATGTGGATTTTTTCCTGCTTGAAATATTCAGTAATTCTGTCGCGCAGATAAGTACCAATATCGCCAAGTTTAATATTGCCCGAAGCATCTTTTTCGCCGGTTGCCTTCAAAAGTTCCTGACCTGCGCCTTCGGCAACAATTACAACCGCGTGGTTGCGGTCCAGAATGCGCTGCTTAAGTGCAGCCAGGAATCCGTTTTCACCGTCCAAATCGAAAGGAACTTCCGGAATGAGACAGAAGTTTACTTCGTGGCTGGCAAGGGCTGTAGAAGTTGCAATAAAGCCCGATTCGCGGCCCATAAGTTTTACAAGACCAATACCGTTAATCTGTGAATGTGCTTCCATGTGTGCCGCGGCAACAGCTTCGGTTGCCTTTACAACGGCGGTATCAAAACCGAATGATTTCTGAATGAACATAAGGTCGTTGTCTACGGTTTTCGGAATGCCTACAACGGCGATTTTTGAGCCGCGGCGTTCAATTTCTTCTGCAATTTCCAAAGAACCGCGCTGTGTACCGTCGCCGCCAACAATAAACAGCATATTGATATTCAAACGTTCAATTGCATCAACAATGTCTATAACGCGGTCACCGCAGCCGCGGCTTGTTCCCAAATAAGAACCGCCGGTTTTATGAATATCGTCAACCTTGTCCGGGTTCAAATCTACAACGTCAAAACCGAATTCGTTTAAAAAGCCCTTGTAGCCGTAACGGATGCCCGAAATGCGGCGAACGCCGTAGCGGTTCCACAAACAGCGTACAACTGCGCGGATAACATCGTTTAAGCCCGGGCACAAACCGCCGCAGGTACAAATAGCGGCATGCACGTGTTTCGGATTGAAATAAATCAGTTCACGCGGACCGGCTTTTTCAATAAGATTTGTTTTGTAAGCTTCAAGTTCAACTTCTGAATCATCGTCATAAACATCGATATTATAACGAATAAACTCTGTATCGCGCACATAGTTTGCAATAAAGTCGCCAACTTCGTTAGAAAGTTTAATAGGTGACGGAACCTTGCATGGTCCCAAAGTGTCTATCGAGAAATCTAATTTTCCTTTCATGCCGCACCTCAAATATTTATTGTTTTCGCTTTTGCTTTTTGCAGTTTTGCCGCAAAACCAAAATCAAAAAACTAGTCTCCGTAAATGTACACCTAAAACGCCACCTTCCTCAAGCACTTAAGCCCTTCTATTTTCCCTAATCGCTGCCTGTCCTGCGCATTTTATGCGGCGCGCGTTATTTTTCAATTGAAAGATTGAGAGCCTAAATATTTGAAAAAGATTCAGATATTTTATTCGTGCGGCGGGGTATGTTGATTTATTTGCAAATACTTACTGTATTTAATAAAAAAATATGCTATATTTGCCGTGTATGAAAGCTTCACCAATTTACACAGAAATTTTTCACGACGATTATATCGTTGTTTTGAATAAAGCTTCGGGCATTTTAACCGCCCAGGACCGCTACGATGCAGACGCGCCGCGCCTTGATATTGCCGCAAAGGAAGAATTCGGAAAACTGTACGCCGTTCACCGCATTGACAAAGATACATCCGGCGCAGTTGTTTACGCCCGCAATGCCGAAGCACACAAAGCCCTTTCAATGGCTTTTGAACATCGCAAAGTTGAAAAAATATATCACGCTCTGGTTTGGGGGCGGCCGCTTTGGGAAGAAACCAGCAGCAACAAGCGTCTTTTGGTAAACGGCGACCAGCGTCACCGCACGATAATAAGCCGGAACGGCAAAGAATCCGTTACATATTTTAAAAACCTCGGCAGCTGCGGACCGTATTCGTGGATTGAAGCACGGCCAAAAACCGGGCGCACCCACCAGATTCGCTGCCATCTGCATGATATGGGGCTGAGCATCGTATGCGACCCGCTTTACAGCGGCAACCAGAAACCGGTGCGCTTGAGCGATTTAAAGCGTTCGTGGCACGGCGACGTTTACGAAGAACGCCCGCTTTTGAACCGGCTTGCCCTGCACGCATGGAAAATTACCTTGCCGCACCCGCAGACCGGCGAAATGGTAACTTTTACCGCGCCGTATTCCAAAGACCTGGATGCAACGCGCAACCAGCTTGCAAAACTTTTTAAAACTAACCCGTTAGCAGAAAATTAAAATATTTACCCGATTATGAAAAAGTTTTTTACAATTTTCGCAGTTTTCAGCATTTTCTCTTTTTGCGCCGCCGCCGACGATTTTTTGTACACGATTGAACCTTTTGGCGCGGTGCGTTTCGGGCAGATAAACGAATACGTTTTTGACTATTTGCCCAACAAAACACGGCACAAGCTGAGTATGCTTAACTGGGAAATTCAGCCTGAAAAGATTTTTGGCGGCAGAATCAGCGGCGCATGGAACGAATGGGAACTGCGCTGGATGACTTTGGGCGGAATTGAAGGCAAAAGCGGCTTTATGTACGATTTTGACTACGAAAACGGCGACGAAAAAGCCACAAAATATTCGCAGTCGTTTAACAGGCTTACCAAAAATACCGAAGTTGCCGGCGAAGTTTCCTATGCCTTTGTTTTTGGCGATTATTTTGCACTTTCACCTTTTTCCGGCTTTAACTACAAGATTCACCAATTTGAAGCATGGGACGGCTATTACCAGTATGCGGCTGGAAATGATTACTGGAACGAAAATCTGCCGAAAAAAGATTTTACCGGCAGGGTTGTAAGTTACCGGCACGAAATGTGGTACCCGACCGTGGGTATGCGTATCGGCGGAAACATTTACGATTTTATCAGTTTTGAATCTTCTTTAAGCGCCGCGCCTTACGTATGGGGAAAAACAAAAGACATGCACTGGCTGCGCGACCTTGAAATTGACAACAGCCTGAAAAACGGTGTGGGCTTTTTTGGCGACATAAAAGTTTCCGTTTCGTTTTTAAAGCGGCATTCCATAAGCGTGTTTGCCAGCGCCGAAAACGTGCAGAATCTTTCAGGAAAAACAACATATACAGATATAAGAAAAAATACCGCCTCTACTTACGACGCACAAAGCGGCGTGCAGGGCGGTTCCAGTTATAATTCGTATTCAATCGGCATTTCTTACAAACTGAGCATCTGGTAAAAACAGATAAACTGCACGCCAGAACAGCGCAATTTTTCAGCGCATTCCCAAAACCTAATAAAAAATTTGATTTTGCAGCCAGCTAAAAAACGCGGTATACCGGCGGCAAATTGCAGCACAGTCCGGCGCACTTTATACGGAAAGGCGCATACACTATTTTCAGTTTATGTAATATTTTATACGTACTTTCTGTATGCGGCGCTGGTTCTGCTGTTCAACAACAAACACGGCTTTGTCGCAGCGCAAAAGATCGCCAGCCGCCGGCAAAAAGCCAAACTGTTCCAGCATCCAGCCTGCAAGAGTCTTGTAAAATTCGCTTTCTAGATTAAAGCCCAGAATATTATTTACATCGCTTAAAAGCATGTCGCCGGGCAGGCGCAGTTCGTTTTTGTTGATAAACTCAATACGGTTTTCCGGCGCAACGGCATTTTTATCATATTCATCGCTAAGCCTGCCAAAAACTGCGCCAAGCACATCGTCCAATGTTACAATGCCGCTGTTACAGCCGTTTTCGTCTACGGCAATGGCGAAATTCTGTTTCTGTTCAATCAGCAGATGCAGCAAATCTGTTGCGGTTTTGGTTTCCGGAACGAAACACGGTTCGTGCATAATTTCACCTAAACTGAAATCTGCGCCTTTTTTTGAACAAAACAGCAAATCCTTGTAATGCACCAAACCGCAAATGCCGTCCAGATCGTTTTTGTAAACCGGCAGGCGCGAAAAACCGCTGTCCTTAAAAAGGGCAACGCACTGCATATAATTCGCATTCAGCGGCAAAGCCCTGATAAGCGGACGTTCGGTCATTATCTGGTGCACGTGCAGATCGGTAAATTCAAAAATCTTGTGCATCAGTTCCTTTTCACCGCTTTCAAGCGTGCCTTCCTGATTCCCGATATCCACAAGCATTTTCAGTTCTTCTTCGGTAACGAGAGGCAGATTTTCGTTAAAAAACTTTGAAGCTGCAATTTCTGCAACCTGAGTTATTTTGGCAAACGCCGCCACAAAAGGGAAAAGGAGAATTTCAATTATGCGGATAAAAGGCGCAAGAATCTGGGCACATTCCACCGGGCTGTTTGCCGCAACGGTTTTTGGCACAATTTCTGCAAACAGAAGGACAAAAATGGTCATTATAACCGTGGCTAAACCAACGCCGCTTTCTCCGATAATGCTTATTGCAAGACTTACCGCCAGCGAGGAAGCAAAGTTATTTACAAGGTTTATGCCGATAAGAACCGTACTTAAAAGCCGTGTGTTGTCCGCCTTCAGTTTGCGGATAAGGCTGCTTCTCCTGCGTTTTTCCTTGCAAAGCTGCTGAACTTTTAAATTACTTAGCGACATAAACGCAGTTTCGCTGGAAGCGAACAGCGCAGAAAGGAACAGCAGCGCGACTAAAGGCAGAACTTTTTGTAAAATTATCAAAAATGTTTCCATTTATTCCGCCTGTTTTTGTTTTTTTACCAGAACCCTGCTGACGCGCCTGCCATCAAGCCCGGTTACCAGAAAACTGTAGCCGTTCGATTCTATTTCTAAACCGACCCAGGGCAAATTGCCGTACTGTTCGGCAATAAAACCGCCCAAAGTATCAAAAAATTCGCTTTCAAACTGAACGCCCAAAAGTTCGCTTAATTCGCTTAAACGCATCGTGCCGTCAATTTCGGTTTCCGTTTCGTTTATGCGCTGCAAAAGCGGCTTTTCTTCGCCGGTGCGTTCATCGCTTACGTTGCCAAAAATTTCGGTAGTAAGATCTTCAACCGTTATCAGCCCGGAAGTCTGGGAATATTCGTCAATTATGATGGCGATGCTCTGCTTGTTTTCTTCAAAAATTTTTCTGATTGTTGAAATGCGGCGATTTTCCAGAATATAAAGCGGCGAACGCAGAACGTTTTTTACCGAAAAACCGGCACTGTTCTGGTCGGTGGTGTAAAAAAGCAAATCTTTTAAGTACACAAAGCCGCAAATGTGATCCAAATCGTTTTCAAATACGGGGAATTTTGAAAAACCCGTAGATTTTGAAAATTCCAGAATCTCTTCAAAACTGGCATCGACGGAAACCGCCTTTATGTTTGTTCGCGGTACCATAATTTCTTTTGCGTTCAAATCGCTGAATTTGAAAACCTGCCGGAGCATTGTTTTTTCGGCGCTTTCTATTACGCCTTCGGCTTCGCCTGCATCGATTATGGTTTTAATTTCTTCTTCCGTAAAACTTACGTTTTTCTGCCTGCCGTTTGCCCCAAAAAAACCGGCTACAAAATTACCGAATTTGGTAAAAATGCGCACAACCGGCGCAAAAACTTTGTTTAAAAGCGCCAGAAACGGGGCAAAAATCGTGGCAATTTTTTCCGGGTGGGCGTTCGCAATGGTTTTGGGCGTAATTTCGCCAAAAATCAGCAGAAAAACGGTGGCAACAAGGGTCGCAACTTCAACCCCGCGCGCGCCAAAAAGCTGCATGCAGATTGCCGTAAGCATTGCCGTAATGCCAATGTTTACAATATTGTTGCCCAAAAGCAGCGAATTAAGCAGTTCCGTCTTTTTGTCCAAAAGCTTGCCAACTTTTTGGGCGCCGGCGTCTTTTTTGTTGCGCAAAACGCGGATGCGCAGCTTGTTTATTGCCAGAAACGCGCTTTCAGACGCAGAAAAAATCATAGAAAGAATTATAAAAACGATTATGAGAATTATTTGTAAAATCAGCGTGCCAGAATCGGTGTTTGCCATGAATTTTGTAAAACTGAAAAAATGAAAAATTGAACGATACCGCAGCGCCGCAAAAAATACGGCACGCGATATTAAAAAACTGGCGCGAATGTAAAATCCGCAGGCACAAAATACGCGGTTTTGCCGGATATTTTGTGCCTTAAAAATGGTATTAATTTAACCCGCGATATTTTGCAATATTCCGCTATTGCAGCATTGCGTCAGGGTTGTCAAAATCGGCTTCTTTCAAAGATTCGATTGTCTGCGCAATACCTTCAACAGCTTCGCCTTCCGGATAAATTTCCAGAGCTTTCTGCAAATAGCCCAAAATCTGGTCGCGCGAAACATTTGAAGTTACAAGACCGCTTGCAAAAGAAACATAAGCCGACATGTAATAGGCTTCCTGCTTGTAAACAGGTTCCAGAACGTCACCTTCGGCAACTTCAAGAAAGGCTTTTACAGCCTGATCTGCGTTGCCAGTGCGCATTGCGTTTTCTGCCTTAGCGTAAGTACCGATTAAAACGTATTTTCCAAGCAATCCGGTTTTGTTTTCCGGGTCAAGGCTCGGCACTTCCAGAATTGCGTCAACAAGCGAACTTTGTTCTTCAACCGGAATAATTTCAAACAATTCGTCAAGAACTTCTACTTTTTTGGTACCTGTTGATTTTTCAAGTTTTTCCTTAAGGTCTGCAATTTTGGCATTCTTGCTTTTTTCAGCTTCAAACTTTGCAACCAAAGCATCTACGCTCTGCATGTCTTCGGCATAAGGCAAAGTTGCGTAAGGCACGCCTTCGCTGTTAAGCAGAATGAAAGACGGCAAGGCCTGAATATTGAAAGCCATTGCGAGGCTGTACAAATCATCCAGTTTTTCTTCAGAAATTTTGTCCTCGTCAATCGGCATGTCCAGATGGCAAAGCACGTAATTTTTGCTTATTTTTTTTGCAAATTCGTCTGTTTCCAGCATACCGGGATTTTCGCTGTCGCCGCTAAACAAAGTTTCGCTAATCTGATCCCAGTCAACGCCGGTAAATGCAACCAGAAGTTCTTTTTTGCTTTCTTTTGCAGCGTTTAAGGCTGCGTCGTAATCGTCAAGCCATTCTGCCTTTGCGCTGGAATTGAAATGCAGCGCACCAAAAATACCGCCCAAAGCAACAACAAGCGCAGTTGGAATTGCAATGAAAGGTGCCTTGCTTTTCTTTTTTGGTTCAGTCTGAACGGTTTCGGTGCTTTGGGCTGAAGTGGTTTCAGCAGCGCTTTCTACTGCCGGATTTTCTGCAATTTGTGTAGTTTCGTTTTCTTCCACTAAATTCTCCTTTTAACCGGTACCCAAACAGTTTTTCAGTACCGGCATAAAATGCGGTTTTTAAATCTTTCAATTGAAAACTTAAAAAACCGCAGCGCCCGTTACGGACGCCCAAACAGCAAGCGCGCTGCACAAGGCAACGCGCCGTTTTTTTTAGCTGAAATATCTAACGCCTGCTGCAAAAATATTCTGGCAGCGGTTTCCGTCAATATTTTTAATCAATTCATTAGAACTGCCGTCGGCATTTACGCCGATTGTGCGTTCGCTGTGACCCATTTTACCCAAAACACGGCCGTCAGGGCTTGTTAAGCCTTCAATTGCATACATTGAACCGTTCGGGTTGTCTGGTTCTGTCATTACCGGCATTGAATTTTCGTCAACATATTGAGTGAAAACCTGACCTTTTTCAAAAAGTTCTTTTGCAAGTTTTTCTTCAATAATAATGCGGCCTTCGCCGTGGCTGATTGGCACAAGATGGTTCTGCGGCTGCAAAACGGTCGGATCCAGTGCCCACGGGCTGGTTGCTGCAACCATGCGCGTGCGTGCAACGCGGCTAATGTGGCGTCCGATGCGGTTGAACGTTAAGGTTGGCATTTCTTCGCTTGGGCTTAAAATTTTGCCGTACGGAACAAGCCCGGTTTTAATAAGAGCCTGGAAACCGTTGCAAATACCAAGAACCAGACCTTTGCGCTGGTCTAAAAGTTCCATTACGCCGTCTGCAATGCGGCTTTCGCGCAGGGCGTTGGCAATGAATTTACCTGAACCGTCTGGTTCGTCACCAGCAGAAAAGCCGCCTGAAAGGGCAAGAATCTGGGCGGTTTTCAGTTTTTGCTGAAGCTGTGCCAGAGATTCTTCAAGGGCTTTTGGCGTGTTGTTGCGGAAAAGGAAAATTTCCGGGTCGCCGCCGGCAAGGGCAAAAGCACGTGCCATATCGTATTCGCAGTTTGTGCCTGGGAAAACCGGCAGCAGGATATGCGGTTTTTTGCCTGCTTTTGAAGAAATTTCAAAAGACTTGCGTTTTTCTTCCAGGCTTGAATGAACTTTTACCGCGTATTCAGGCAGTTTCTGGCTGCAATATGCGTCGGCATTTTCTGCACGCGAACCGGCTGTTACAGGTGGGAATACTTCTGCAAGTGTTCCTTCCCAAACTTTTTCAGCTTCGTCCAATGCAATTTCTGCTTTTTTAACCAGAATTTTTGCGTCTGCAATTGTGTTGCCCAAAATGAATGGTTTTACAGGGCTTTCGGCAAAAGCTTTTTCAAAGGCTGCACAGTTTTCGTCTGCTACTTCGGCAATAATTGATCCGTACAACGGAATGAACAAAAGCCAGCTTGTGCAAGAATGTCCGGCGCCGTTCAAAATTTCTGCACGGGTACCGGCTGCGGCTTTAATTTTTCCGTAACAGTCTGCGTCAAAGGCAAAACCTATTTTGTTACCGAATGCCATTTTTGTAACGGCTTCGGCAATACCGCCTGCGCCAACAGAATAAAGAGCGTTCAGTTTTTGAGCTTTTACCTGTTCGTACAGGGTCTGGCTTGTTTTTGCAAAAGATTCAAAATCCGGGCAAAGTTTTTCGTTGTATGCGCAAGGCAAAAGGTAAACTTTGCTGCCGGCTTTTTTAAACGCGCCGCTGCACATTGTACGTGCGTCGTCAATTGTTACGGCAAAAGAAACCAGAGTTGGCGGTACGTTGAGGTCGGCAAATGTGCCGGACATACTGTCTTTTCCGCCGATTGAAGCAGTTTTCATTGCAGTTTGGGCTGTCAATGCACCCAAAAGAGCTGCGGCAGGTTTTCCCCATGCTTCGCTGGTAGAAGTTCTTTCAAAATATTCCTGGAAAGTTAAGCGGCAGCTGTTCGGGTTGCCGCCCAAAGCACTGATGCGTGCCAAAGACTGCAAAACGGCAGACTGTGCGCCGTGATACGGAGACCACTGGGCAACGCGCGGGTCGTAACCGAACGTCATCAAGCTTGCGGTGTTTGTTTCGTATGGCGGCAATACAGGGATTTTGGCAGCACAGCCGCTTTCCGGCGTGCACTGGTATTTTCCGCCCATCGGGAAAATTACGGTGCTAGAACCGATTGAACCGTCAAAGCGTTCGCTTAAGCCGCGCTGGGAACAGGTCGCCAAATCTGCCATGTTTTTAAGCCATGCAGCCTTTAATTTACTTCCCGGCTGAGATGCATCTGCGCTTTCATCACTACAGCCGCAAGGTGTTTCCAGAATATCGGCAACAGCCTTAAGCGGGCTTGCAAGCGGCGAATCTTCGCGTTTTGGTTCTGTAATGTGCACTTTGCATGAACGGCTTGCGCCTGCCGTATCAAGGAATGCACGGTCAATGTCAACGATTTTTTTACCGCGCCATGTCATTACAAGGCGGTTTGTGTCTGTTACTTTTGCAATTTCAACAGCGTTAAGGTTTTCGTTTGCGGCAGCTTCAATTAACGCAGCAACATCTTTCTGGCGAACAACAACAGCCATGCGTTCCTGACTTTCGCTGATTGCAAGTTCGGTACCGTTCAGACCTTCGTATTTTTTAGGCACTGCATCAAGATTGATGTCCAGTCCCGGTGCAAGTTCACCAACTGCAACCGAAACGCCGCCTGCACCAAAGTCGTTACAGCGGCGAATCATTGCGTCTACCGCCTTGTTGCGGAAAAGGCGCTGGATTTTGCGTTCTTCTACGGCGTTACCTTTCTGAACTTCTGCGGCAGCCGTAGAAACCGATTTTACGTTGTGTGCTTTTGAAGAACCTGTTGCACCGCCGATACCGTCGCGGCCAGTACCGCCGCCGATTAAAACAACGCAGTCGCCTGCATCAGGTGTTTCGCGTTTTACGCAGTCTGCCGGAACGGCGGCAATAACGGCACCAAGTTCCATGCGTTTTGCTTCAAAACCGGGGTGATACATTTCTGCAACCTGACCGGTTGTTAAGCCTATCTGGTTGCCGTAAGAGCTGAAGCCCTGTGCGGCTTCGCGGGTAAGTTTTATCTGCGGCAGTTTGCCCTGACGTGTTTTTTCAAGAGGCACGGTAGGGTCTGCGGCACCGGTAACGCGCAAAGACTGGTAAACCCATGCACGGCCCGAAAGCGGGTCGCGGATTGCGCCGCCGATACAGGTTGCTGCACCGCCGAACGGTTCAATTTCTGTAGGGTGGTTGTGTGTTTCGTTTTTGAACTGCAAAAGCCATTTTTCGGTTTTTGTACTTTTTGCACCGCCGGCGCTTCCTTCAGAATAGTCTGCAAGGTCAACGTCAATAAAAACTGAACAGGCGTTGATTTCTTCGGAAAGTTCAATGTCGTCCAGCTTTCCGTGTTTTTTCAAATATTTTGCGCCAATACAAGCCATGTCCATCAAAGTTAAAGGCTTTGCATTTGCGCTGCCGGCTTTGGCGCGTTCGCCGTAAAGTTCGTCACGAATTGATTTATATTCTTCCAGAGAAGCATAAACAGCATCGTTTATTCCGCCGGCGCTTTTGTCAACGGCAATTTCGTCCAGAACCGTGTTGAAAGTTGTATGGCGGCAGTGGTCGCTCCAGTAAGTATCCAAAACGCGAATTTCTGTTTCGCTTGGGTCGCGGCCTTCGCTTATGAAATATTTCTGTGCAAAGGCAATATCTGCGCTGTCCATTGCAAGACCCATGTTCTGGCGCATCTGTTCCAGACCGGCGGCATCAAGTTTATTGAATCCTTCAAAAACCGGAATGTCACCCGGCTGGGTAATCTGCATCTTCAATGTGGCAGGAATTTCCGGAGAAGCAAGGCGAGAATCTACAGGGTTGATTAAGTATTTTTGAATTTTTTCTGCATCGGCAGGGCTTACATTGCCAGAAAGAATAACCATTTTTGCACAGCGCACAGCCGGGTTTTCCTTGTTCTGGCTTAAAGCGCTGGTTAAAAGTGAAATACACTGTTCTGCACTGTCGGAACGCTGGTCGTATTGACCGGGCAAATATTCCCAGATAATTACAGTATCAGCCTCGTTTAAAGGAATATGCTCAAAATAAAGCATATCGCTCTGTGGCTCTGAAAAAATTCGTTCAGCAGCGGTTTTAGCCGTCTGCTGGTCAACGTTTTCAATGTCATATCTGTTAAGATAGCGTACAGCAGTTACGCTTTTAACACCCAAAAAGCCTGTGATTTCTGCAAAAATACGACGGGCTTCATTTTCAAAACCGTTTTTTCTTTCTATATATAGGCGAAACATTTGAAAAGTATAAGAAGATTTTACAAAAAATACAATGCTTTACACTTTTCAGCCAGTTATAATTTTTGCTCGTTTATGCTAAACTTTTAACAAAAGGCAAAATTTTTGCCGTTCTTATAAACAGAAGCTTTTATAAGGAACTGTCTGAAAAGCTTGAATGCCTGAAACAAGTTCAGCATTGAAGCAGTTTCTGGACGGTTTGATTTTTCGGCTTTGGAGGTAACATATAATGGAAGAAATTTTAACGCTTTTAAAGGACAATGCCCGGCTTTCCGCCGAAGACATTGCAGCCATGACAAAAAAAACTGCTGCCGAAGTAAAAGCCGCCATAAAAAAACTTGAAGACGACGGAACAATTTTAAAATATTCTGCAATCTGCAACCCGGAAAAAGACCCGGACAGCAAAAACAAGGTGCAGGCTGTAATACAAATTCAGGTTACGCCGGAACGCGAACACGGGTTTGACGGCATTGCTGACAGAATCTGGCGGTTCCCGCAGGTAAAATCGCTTTACCTGATGAGCGGCGGTTACGACTTGCAGGTTGTAATTGAAGGCGAAAGCCTGCAGGACGTAAGCCTGTTTGTTGCGCGCAAGCTTTCTACGCTTGAAGGCGTACGCAGCACAAAAACCACTTTTGTTTTGAAAACTTACAAAGAAAACGAGATTGTTTACGTTGACGAAAAGAAAGACCGTCGCGAAGGAGTTAGCGCATAATGAATACAAGAACAGACAGATTTTCAGAAAAAATGCAGACAATTCCACCGTCTGCAATACGCAAGTTTTTTGACCTTTGCATTGGTCACGACGATATTATTTCCCTTGGCGTAGGCGAACCGGACTTTCCGACTCCGTGGGCTATGCGCGAAGAAGCCTTTTACCACCTTGAACAGGGCCACACTTCCTATACTTCAAACTGGGGCTTAACCGAATTAAGGGAAGAAATTGCAAAATATTTGACGAAATACGATTTGCATTACGATCCGTCTAAAGAAATTCTTATTACAATCGGCGTAAGCGAAGCAATTGACGCGGTTATGCGCGCAATCTTGAATCCCGGCGACGAAATCATTGTATGCGAACCCTGTTACGTAAGCTATCAGCCTCTGGCAAAGCTTTGCGATGCAAAAATCGTCAGCCTTGATACAAGCAAAACCGGCTTTTACCCGACTGCCGAAGAAGTTGAAAAAATAATTACGCCTAATACCAAGGTTTTAATGCTCTGTTCGCCCTCCAACCCTACCGGCAGAATGTGCCCTAAAGAAGAACTTGCAAAAATTGCCGAAGTTTGTAAAAAACACCAGATTTGGGTTTTCAGTGACGAAGTTTACTGCGAACTTGTTTACGACGATAAAAAACACTGCTCTATTGCTTCCATGCCGGGCATGAAAGATTATTCCGTTGTTCTTAACGGTTTCAGCAAGGCTTTTGCTATGACCGGCTGGCGCATCGGCTACGTTGCCTGCCCGGCAGACCTTATGGCGCAGGTTCACAAGCTGCACCAGTACAGCACAATCTGTGCCCCGATTATGAGCCAGTACGCCGCTTTGGAAGGTTTGCGCAACTGTGCAAGCGAAGTTGAAAAAATGCGCTTAAGCTACCAGCAGCGCCGCAACCTGATGAGTTCACGTTTTGCAGAAATCGGATTGCCGGCATGCGAACCGGACGGCGCATTTTATTACTTTGTAGACATTCGCTCGTCAGGGCTTTCTGCCGAAGAATTTGCAACCAAACTTATAAACGAATATAACGTTGCCGTTGTACCTGGCACTGCCTTTGGCGTTGGCGGCGAAGGTTTTATCCGCTGCTGTTACGCAACAGACATTAACAAAATTAAAGAAGCCTTAAACCGCATTGAAAAAATGATGAACGATTTGAGAGCCGGAAAAAAATAAAACTGCTTAATATGCAAAAAAACTGCGTTTTGTGGAAAACTTTTAAGGTTTTCCACAGGCGCGGAACTTTTCCACAAAATAAAAAGCCGGTTATTTTTCAGTTTGCAAATGCTGCTAATTGAAAAATAACCGGCTTTTGTTTTTTATAAGTATTTTACCGCTGGAAAAAACGCGGTTTATACGGCTAAACCTTAAAGCGTTTTACCAGACCTTCCATCAAACCAATATTGTCTTTTGTTTCCTGTGCCATGTTGGAAACGCCCTGTGCCGCATTGTTAATCTGCACCGCACCGGCGCCCATTTCATCCATACTGCCGCTAACAGTCTGGGCAATCTGGGTCATTTGCAGCATGGCGTCGTTTGTTTTCTGGTTGGTTTCCTTCATAACCTGAGTCATGTCTTTAACTTCGGCGGTAGCTTCGTTAATAACTTTAAGCGCATCCAGAACCGTTTTAGAAGCCTGATTCTGTTCCATCATAGCGCCGCCCATTTCCTTAACAAGATTGTCAGTGTCGCTAAGTTTTGCCGTAATTGTACTGAACGCCTGTTTACTGCTAAGCGAAGACGCAACAACCTGATTGATTGTAGCCGTAATATCTTTCATCTGCTGACCAATGATATGGCTTTGCTTGCTTGCATTTTCTGCAAGGGCGCGGATTTCGTCTGCAACAACGCTAAAGCCCGAACCTGCATCACCGGCGTGGGCGGCTTCAATTGCGGCGTTCATAGCAAGAAGGTTTGTCTGGCTTGCAATGCGGGCAATTACCGAGTTTGCTTCAATCAATAGCCGCGACTGTTCTGCCATCTGCTGAATCTTCTTGTTTGCTTCAGTCTGAATGTTCTGACCTTCGGTAGTAACTTTACCAAGCTCCGTAAACTCGCCGGACATTTTTTCCATGGATTTGGTAACAGCGGCGATATTGCCAAGCATTTCTTCAATACTTGCCGAAGACTGCGACAGACCCTGACTCTGTTCGTCAATTGAACTGATTAACGCATCGCTTGCCTGATTTGCAGACTGCAATTCGGCATTGGCGGCATCAATCGCCTTGCTCTGGTTGTTTGCCATGTGGCGGACACTTTCAATATTCGCCATAATCTGGCTGATTGCGCTGGCACTTTCAAGCGAAGATTCGCCCAAACGTTCGCCGATAACTTCAAGCTTGTTCTGGGTATCTTTCATGTCTTTTATAAGCTGCTGCTGCTTGCCCAGGAACATATTTATATCGTCGCAAAGCCGTCCAAATTCGTTGTTGGCGTGGAAAGCGATGCGGTAAGTTAAGTCGGCTTCTTCGGTATCGTCCGCAAGGGTATGAATTGCGCCGGAAGCAAGTTTCAGCGGCTTAAAAATGAAAATCTGCTGAACGATTGCAATCAAAACGTTCAATATAATACACGCAATAATAATTGCCGGAATTAAAACAGCCATTAAAATGCCGCGCACTTTTTTAATGTGCTTCAAGCTTTGTCCAAAAAAGAACATGCCTTTAATATTTTCAAAGCTGTCAACCGGCACATAGGCAGAAATATAGTCAACGCCGTTTATAATATTGTGGCCGTAAAAAATTTCGTTTTCGGTATAAGTAATATTTGTAATTTTTTCGTTGTTAAGCTTTGTACCAACAGCACGCGAATTATCATCCTGAACAATTGTAGTTGCAACGCGTTCATCATCAATAAAAATTGTCATTTCGCAGTCAAAAAGGCTTCGGTAATAATCAACGGTACTTTCATCGCTCAAAATCTTTTCTATTAATAAATAGCCTTCAATGCCGCTTTTGGTTTTAAAGTGGTTAATTGCAAGGGAAGTAACCCTGTCTTCAAAAACCGCATATTTAACGATTGGGAAACGGGTAACGCCGGTTTTAAAAAATTCGCTGTTTTTAAAATAAGTGCTGGGCAGGTTGCCAACGTGAGTATTGTGCCAGATTGTTCCATCGGGTTTTAAAACGTAGGTGTTGGAAGCATTTGCCGAACGTGTTGCGGTATTCAGCAGACGCACAACTCTGGTAGAATTGCCTTTGTCCATTGCGTCCAAAAAGTCGTCGGAAGTACTTGTGCCCAGACACTGGTTGTACAAAATACTCATTACGCGGCTCTGGTCCTGGTTAAAAGCACGCACATGGTTTTCCAGAAGTTCTGCGAAATAATTTTCCAGTCCGCTGGTAACAGCCTGACTTGCCAGAAAACACAAAGCAAAAATAAATATAACAAATCCGGCAATAACAAACGAAGTAATGATTTTTATAACAGATTTTTTCTTTCCCATGCCAACGGCATCCATTACTTTCATTTTTTTACCTTTCGATTTAGCCATAACTCCACCTAAAATTTAATGCGAATATAAAATAGTTTACACCCAACAATTCAATTTAGCAAAAGCATAATTGCATATAATTGAAGTTATTTTATAAATTTAAAAAATCAAAATGCCGGTAATACAGCAAAACAGCTTCTTTGTCTTTTTTCTGCCAGATTGAAATTTTCACTGCCCGTTTCATTCTGTCTGGGCTTCGCCTTTGCTTTCGATCCGGGCAAAATTTTCAATTGATTTCTGGAATTTTTTAAGAATATAAAAAAATGCGTTTATGTCGGTGTCGCTAAAATCTGCAAAAAGTTTTTGCAGGGTTGCGTTGTGGTCAGGCAAAAAACTTTCGGTGTAGGCGCGGGCTTTTGGGGTAAGCTTTACCAGAATTGCGTTGTTTTTGCCCTGCTCAAATTCAACAAAACCCAGCTTCTGCAAATCACCCGCGATACGCTTAACGTTCTGGCGGCTGCAGCAAAGGCTTTTACCAAGCTCGGTAAGGGTCGGCACTTTTTCACCAAAACGAATGAGCATTAAAACCGTCATAAACTGTCTGGTACTTAATTCGCCGGGTATTTTGTCAAAGGCAGTAGAAAGCTGGTTGTGCAAAATTAAAAACGAAGTAAAAATGCAGTCGCTTTTACTTTGCCGGTTGTTTTCTGCCAATTCAAATAATTCACTCATTTTTCACCTGCCTTCTGGCAAATTTGCCATATTTTTTAAAGCCGTAACATCTTGCGGCAATATCTTGTAATATGTTACGTCTGCTTTTTGCATTTGGCAAGCGTAGTTTTGTAAATTATTTGTAAAAAGAACAAATACCGAATTTTAAGGTTTTGCCATTTTGAACTTGTTTTGGAATCTGATTTGGGCACTTAATCTGATGCTGTGCGCAGCCGCCGAAGGCTAACAGGTTCAGCATGACTTGCTTTTGCTATTTGCTTTGTTTCTCATTCAGAAATTTCTGTCATTCCGAACTTGATTCGGAATCTGATTTGGGCAGCAAACAGATGAGGATTTACTGCAAGATAATTTTCTGCAAATCTGCCGCAGTTCTGGCAAAATGCGTAAAAGCGAACTGTTTTAAATATTCTTCATCCCTAAAACCCCAAAGCACGCCTACAGAATCTATTCCGGCATTCCGGGCGGTTAAAAAATCGATGTCGCTGTCACCAACATAAACGGTGTCTTTTGCTTCAATTTGCAGATTCTGCAAAATTGCATTTACGCCGGCAGGATCCGGTTTTTTGGGCTGGTTTTCAAATGCACCCAGCGCAAAATCCAGCAGACCGGCAAAATGGCTTTTGTTTAATAAAAGCATTGCATCGTGGGGTTTGTTTGTATTTATTGCAATTTTTACGCCGGCGCTTTTCAGGTTTTGCATAAGTTCAATTATGCCGGCGTAAGGTCTGGTTTTGTTGTTTACATTTGAATTGTAAATTTTCTTATAATCGTCATAAACGGTTTGCAAAATTTCCGGGCTAGTTTCGGGCGGAAGGGCGCGGCTTACCAGTTTAAGCGCACCGTTACCGATAAAACTTCTAACTTCGCTTAATGTGCGCGGAGCAAAACCGTGCAGTGTTAAAGCCGCATTCAAGTTGTCTGCCAAATCTTCCAGAGTATTCAGCACCGTGCCGTCCATATCGAAAATTACAAGTTTATACATATTTATACAGCCTTAAAAATTCAGTTTTGCAAAATAATAGGCTGGCAGAAATACCAGAGGCTGAAAAAATTGAACCATTGTGTCACGCAGATTTCTGCGAAACACACAGTAAAAATATTCAGCACAGCGGATTTTTCTGCCAGCCCTAGCCGTTTGTTTTATTGCGCCGCCGGTAAAAACCGCAGCACAAATGCGCAAACACGCAGTATAAAGCGAAAATTAAACAGAACGAATGTCTTCTAATGTTCCGCCAACGTTAAAAATCATTGCAGACAAATCTTCCGTGCTAACGCCGGTTACTTTTATGGTAACTTTCCTGAAATTTTCATCGGCGGCATCAGACGTAACAAGCGAAACAATGTTCCCGTTTTTCTGTGCAATTGCGTCTACCAGCTTGGACAGAACGCCAGGGTGTTCGTCTAAAACCATTGCCGCACGCAGGGCATGGGTTTTTGCACTGAACATTTTAATGAACGACGCAAAAAGGTCAGTTTCAGTAACAATGCCCACCAGAATATCGTCTTTTACAACAACAAGGCTTCCGATATTGTAGCTTGTCATCAGCTGGGCGGCGTCTTCAACCGGGGTGTCCAGACTGGTGGTTTTTACGTTTTTTACCATTATTTTTTCAATTTTCAGCTTGCTGAGCAGATAGCCGACTTCGTACATATCAAGGCTGGTTGCCTGGCTTGGAGATGCTTTCTGCAAATCGTTTGCAGTGATAATGCCCACCAAAGCGCCGCCCTTGTCTACAACCGGCAGTTTGGTAACTTTGTTTTTGCGCATCAGCTCTTTTGCATCAAGCACGCTTGCATCCGGGTTTATGGTGAAAGGGTTTTCTTTCATTACATCTTTTACAAACATTTCAGCCTCCTAAATACGCAGCTTTTACCGCGTCGTCTTTTATAAGGTCTTTTGCCAAACCGCTTTTAGAAATTGAACCAGTTTCCAGAATATAGCCGCGGTTTGCAATAGACAAAGCTTTGTAAGCATTCTGTTCAACCAGAAGAATTGTCGTTCCCTTACCATCATCGCTGATTTTCTGCACAATGTCAAAAATTTCGTCAACAAGAATCGGCGCAAGACCCATGCTAGGTTCGTCAAGAAGCAGAAGCTTCGGTTTGCTCATCAGGGCGCGTGCCATGGCAAGCATCTGCTGTTCGCCGCCGGAAAGCGTACCGCTCAACTGGTTTATTCTTTCCTTTAAGCGCGGAAAAAGCTCGAAACACCATTCAAGGTCGCGCTTTACGCCGTCTTTGTCGCGGCGGGTATATGCGCCCATTATAAGGTTTTCCCTTACGGACATATCTGCAAAAACCCGGCGGCCTTCCGGTACCTGTATAAGCCCGCGCTGAACGATTTTGTCCGCGCTAAGATTTGTAATGTCTTCGCCTTCAAATGTAATTGTGCCGCTAACTTTTTTAAGCAGATTGCTGACAGAATGCAGCGTAGTAGTTTTGCCCGCGCCGTTAGACCCAATCAGCGTAATAATTTCGCCCTGTTCAACGTTAAAAGAAATGCCCTGCAAGGCTTTAATTGCGCCATAACTTACAACAAGGTCTTTAACTTCAAGCATGCTCAATTTATGCCTCCTTTGCTTCTTCGTAACCGGAACCCAGATAGGCTTTAATTACTTCTTCGTTAGACTGAATTTCTGCCGGCAAGCCGCTTGCAATAATGCGCCCGTAGTTTAAAACCAGCAGGCGTTCGCAAATGCCCATAACAAGCTTCATGTCGTGTTCAATAAGAAGAACCGTCAAATTGAACTTTTTGCGGATTTCACTAATCATGTGCATCAGTTCTTCGGTTTCCTGACCGTTCATACCGGCAGCCGGTTCGTCCAATAGCAGAAGCTTCGGCTTGCTTGCCAGAGCGCGGCAGATTTCCAGCTTGCGCTGTTCGCCGTAAGGCAGGTTTTTGGCAAGTTCGTTAATTTTATTTTCCAGATGAAAAAGTTCCAGCAGCTGCACGGTTTTGGTCTGCATGTGTTCTTCGTCGTGGCGGAATTTTTTGGTGCGGAAAAGAACATCAAAAGGGTTTACGCTGCGCGTCTGGTGCAGTGCAATTTTAATGTTTTCGCCAACCGTCAAATTACCGAACAGGCGTATGTTCTGAAAAGTGCGCGCAATACCGATGCGGTTTAATTCTGCCGGGCTTTTTTTATTTGTTACCAAAAGTTCGCCGTCGCGGTCTACAAATGTGATTGTGCCGCTTGTAGGCTTGTAAATTCCGCTGAGCATGTTGAACACGGTGGTTTTACCGGCGCCGTTTGGACCGATTAAGCCGATAAGTTCGCCTTCGTAAAGTTCAAGGTTAAAATCGCTAACGGCACGCAAACCGCCAAAAACAATACCAATATCTTTTGCACGTAAAAGCAGTTCGCTCATTTTTTACCTTCTTTCTGTTTGTTTTTGCCGGTAATTTTTGCCCAAAAACCGGGTAAAGCGTCAAAAGTTTTTACAAAACTCAGTTCTTTTGTGCCCAAAAGCCCCTGCGGACGGTAAAGCATTACAAAAATCAAAATTACCGGATAAATAAGCAGGCGGTAATCGCGCAGGAAGCGCAGCATTTCCTGAAGGATTGTAAGGCCGAATGCCGCAACAATGCCGCCGGTTATGCTTCCCATGCCGCCTAAAACAACGTAAATCAAGTGGTTAATTGAATTGTTGAACGAGCCCAAATCCGGTTTTACAAAGCCGATGAACGGTGCATAAAGTGCGCCGCCAATGCCGCCGATGAATGCCGCAATTACAAAACCTGTCATCTTGTATTTAAAAACGCTTATGCCGTTGCTGTTGGCGGCAATTTCGTCTTCGCGTACGGCAAGTATTGAACGGCCGTAAGTTGAACGCAGGAAATTCTGCAAGAATACTACGATTAAAATAAGAGAACCCGCGATTGTAAAATAGGCAATTGCCGGGCCGTGATCCAGGCTTGTGGTAAAAACGGTACTGAACTGTATGCCGTTCGGACCGCCGGTAAGGTTTTTTAAGTTTACCAGACAGATGCGGATAATTTCTCCAAATGCCAGGGTAACAATTGCAAGGTAATCGCCTTCCAGCTTTAAGGTTGGAAAACCGATTAAAAAGCCGAAGAAAGCTGCAATAATTCCGGCTAAAAGAATGCTTACCGGCAGCGGAATACCGGCGTTTGATGTAAGCAGAATTACGGAATATGCGCCGATTGCCTGAAAACCAGCCTGTCCCAAAGAAAGCTGACCGGTAATGCCGCAAACAACATTTACGCTGATTGCCATAATTGCGTTTATTGCGCCAAGCGTTAAAATCTGGGCTGTGTACGCATTGATTACGGGAAAACCAACCGGCAAATCAATCAGCAATGCCGGTACAAGCAGCAGAACCAATGCAACAACCGTTAGAATCAGCGTATTTCTGGCAAAATTATTTGATTTCAATTTACTTTCCATTTTTTCACCCTTAAACCTTAACAACACGTTTTTTGCCCAGCAAACCAGCCGGTTTTACAAGCAAAATTAAAATCAAAATACAGTAAGAAATTGCGTCTGCGTACTGTGAATATTTGAAATATGCCTTGGTCATGGTTTCGGCAATACCCAGAATAATGCCGCCAAGCATTGCGCCCGGCACAGAACCGATACCGCCCAAAACCGCGGCGACAAATGCCTTTAAACCCGGAATGTAGCCCATAAACGGGTCTACCTGCGGATATGCGGTTGCATACAAAACGCCGCCGGCACCAGCAAGAATTGAACCGATTACAAAAGTCGTGGCAATCGTTCTGTTTACGTTTACGCCCATTAAACTTGCAGCGCCCATATCAAAACTGACGGCGCGCATTGCACGGCCGGTTTTTGTATAATTTATTACATAGTTTAAAATAAGCATTAACACGGCAGAAGAAATAATAACAACCAGCTGAACGTTAGAAATTGAAATAAGTCCCGCCGGATAATTTGCGGTTAAAAAAGTGAAAACTTTTGTTTCCATTGTAGGAAACTGGCGCGGGTTTGGACCGACAAAAGGCAGAACGCGCATAACGTTCTGCAAAATCAATTCAACAGCAATTGCTGTAATAAGCGAATTTAAGCGCGGTGCATTGCGCAAAGGCCGGTACGCGCAGCGTTCAATTAAAAGGCTTAAAAGCGAACAAACCACCATTGCGGCTAAAAATGCACATGCCAAACCGAAAGGTGTTGTGCCCAGCCGCATAAGGACAAAATAGCCTGTATATGCGCCGACCATCATAACGTCGCCGTGGGCAAAGTTAATAAGTTTTACAATACCATAAACCATGGTATAACCAAGTGCTATCAATGCATAGATACTGCCCAACGAAAGACCGTTAACCAGCTGTTTCAAAAACGTATCCAACACATCCTCCAAAAACGCGCTTAACTCTATATACAAATTGAAATTGTGTAAGCTTAACCTATATTTTAAAAACAAAAAAGGGGGCGGTAGCATTACTATCAGCACCGCACCCCTTTGTGCAAGAAAATTACTAAAAATTACTGAATGTCAACAGTTGCAGCATATACGGCAGTAAGCTTGCCGTCTACACGTGCAGTTTTAAGCATAACAGCCGATTTAACCGGGTTATGTTTTGCATCAAAAGTAATGTGACCAGTTACATAGTCAGCGTCAATTGCTTCCAGTGCATCGCGAACTTTTGCAGTATCAGTTGAACCGGCTGCAAGAATTGCGTCTTTAACCATATAAACGCTGTCGTAACCCAATGCAGCAAAAGCGTTTGGCGATTTGTTGTATTTTGCCTTAAACGAAGCTACGAATTTCTGTACGGCAGGGCTGTCGCTGTCTTCTGCATAGTGGTTAGAATAATATCCGTTAAGAACTTCATCACCGGCGTTTTCGTTTGTAAAGCCGTCCCATCCGTCTGCACCAACAATCGGCACTGTAATGCCCTGTGCGCGAAGCTGTTTTGCAATCAATGCAACAGTTCCGTAATAGTCTGGCAGATATACAACATCCGGGTTTGCAGCCTTAATTTTTGTAAGCTGAGCGTTAAAGTCTTTGTCGCCTGTGCTGTAAGATTCTTTAGAAACAATCTTTCCGCCCATTTTTGTAAATTCTTCAACAAAGTTGTCTGTCAAACCAACAGAATAGTCGTTACCAATATCATAAAGAATTGCAGCGTTTCTTGTTGCAAGATTTTCGTATGCAAACTTACCGCCAACGCGACCCTGGAACGGGTCAATGAAACAGGCGCGGAAAATATAATCGCCGGCTTCTGTTACGGCAGTTGCAGTTGCAGCTGGCGCAATCTGAATGATTTTCTGTGACTGGGCAAGATTTGTAATTGCAATTGTACAACCAGAAGTCAATGAACCAATTACAATTTTTACTTTGTCGTTTGTAACAAGCTTTTTATATGCGTTTACAGATTTTGCAGGGTCGCCTTCATCGTCTTCGCAAACAAACTGAAGCATCTGACCGTTAATACCACCGGCGGCATTAATTTCTTCAACTGCAAGGTCGATACCGTTTTTGCATTCAACACCATAAACTGCAACATTTCCGGAAAGCGGTGCAACACCACCAATTTTAATTGTGTTTTCTGCTTTTTTTGCGCATCCAGTAAACGAAGCAACAAAAAGTGCTAAAGCGCAAAAAACAACATACTTTGATAAGTTTTTCATAATAACCTCCAACTCGCAAAAATAATACAAAAATCGTTTTTGTTTGTATACGGAATTCTTGTAAAAATCGGCACTATTCCGTAATTTTCTGCAAAAACTTCAGCCTTACGCAGCCACGGAAAAGCCATGAAGACATAAAAAAAACTGCCGGAAAAACCGGCAGCCTTTCAAGCTGGTCAAAATGTTCAGTTATTTTTGCAGCAAAACAAAAGAATAGAAATAAGTTTTGTTTGCAGAATAATCAGTTTTGGTGATTGTCGGACGCATGTAAGAATAAGAGAAAAATCCCTTTTCCTTTGTAAAGGAAATAATGCGTTCGCGAACAGCTTTAATGGCTTCGTCTTCATCGTAAGTAAAACGGTTGGTTACGTAAATAAAGCGAGCTTCGCCAAGCATTTCTGTGTATTCAATATTGATTGTGTAACCGTCAGCAGGTTCAGAAATCAACACTGTAAGCGGAACATTTGCCTGGCGGTCTTGTGCGCTTACGCCAACCAAAGCAACAAACAGAAAAGCAATAGCAATAATAAATTTCTTCATAAAATACCCCTCAAATATTACATTTACCGGTTAAGCGGCAATTAACAAATGTTAAATATCTAAAAACTCCACCCCAAAGCGTTTTAGATTTTTTTAGATTATAATGGTTTTGGCTAAAAGTCAAACTAAAACGACGAATACGGCAAAATTTCGTCAATTTCCAGCAGAAATTCCAGCTGCGCCACATATTTTCCGTTGCGTATGCTCATCAGCGGAGCTTCGCAAAGCAAAACCTTGCCCGTAATTTCTTTCGGCTTGTTTTTTACAATACCCCGCGCGTAACTGCGCAGGGCGTTTTTTGCAGCTTCGGCATAAGCAGCCTTAAAGCCTTCGTCGCCGTCGTAAATGGAAGCTGCACCTGTACCGCGGATTTGCGGGTGATAAATGCTCTGCCAGTGCTTGCGGTAAAGCATCATTTCGTCGGTACGGTCGTAGCTGACCCAGCACGAAAAAAAACTTTCATCAACCTTATAGCCGGAAAAACTAATGCGCGGATCGCCGGTTTTTACCGTGTTTATCGGCTCAAACTCAAAATATTCTTCCACGCCCCTTGTCTTGTCAGACGGCGTATAGCAAAAATTCCAGCCGTACAGAATGCCTTCCAGAATATACGGCACTGTCTGGCGCAAATGGCTGATTGGCAGGCTGAAAACACCGTTCTGGCTTTCGTCCACCTGTTCTTCCAGCCCCGGAATACCTTCTGACAGCGTAAAAACCTGAAACTTTACCTGCTGTTGTCCGGGCAAAACCTGCGCCGGCAAAAATTGAAAAAAACACAAAAACAGCGGAACGAAAACTGCGCGGTAAAGGAATTTTCTATTAAGCTTTGTAAATTTCAGCTTTTCATCAAAGACTGCAAAAATTGGTCTTACAAGTTTTTCCATACTTTTATCGGGTTCATCCCCATGCGAACAATAAAATAAAACCAGGCAAAAATAAAACCTGCCAGATGCGTAACGTGCGCCACGTTGCCGTTCAAGCCAAAAATCTGGCTGGCAAGGGCAATTAGTGCATAAATTAAAACCAGCAGCGGCGCAGGCACTGGTATAACACCCATAATAAAAACAACGTTACGCGGAAACATTACAGCATACGCCAGCAAAATTGAATAAATTGCACCGGAAGCACCAACCAGACGGATGTAAAACATCAAAAGATTTCCGCTTATGCCGCTAAAATAATAAACCGCAAACGAAAACAGCCCGCAAAACACGCCGCTAAGCAAATACAGCAGCATGAATTCCCTGCTGCCCATACCACGTTCCACCGCAGTACCAAAGCAGAAAAGCGCCAGCATATTCAGCAGAACGTGCTCAAGCGAACCGTGCATAAACATATAGGTAAAAAACTGCCAGTAAGCGTGTTTTTTTAAAATATAAATAACATTAAGGCTAAAAAGCGACTGAAGCTGTGTAAGATTCCTGCAAAGAAGAAAAATTGCAAAGTTAACACAGATTAATACAAGAGTACAATTGCTGTAAGTATATCTGAAAGGTTTGTGGATAATCGATTTTAAAGACATTTACGCCGCCTTAGTTTTGGGCAACAGGTTCTTTTTTGTGTGCAGAATAAATTGTCGTTTTGTTGCGCCCGGTGTTCTTGGAAACATACAAGGCGGCATCTGCATCTTCAACAAGCTTATTTGCGGTTATAGTACGTTTCGCCGTAAATTCTTTTAAGCCAATTGAAATTGTAACGTGGATTTGTTTACCTTCAAATTCAAGGTTGCGGTCTGCAATAGTTGTGCGTATTTTTTCTGCAATTTTAAAAGCTTCGCTCTTTTTTATGTCGCTTAAAAGAACGACAAATTCTTCGCCGCCATAACGCGCAACCAAGTCGTCGTTGCGCACGCACTGCTTAATCATGGAAGCAACTTCAATTAAAACCATATCGCCGCAGGCATGACCGTAAGTGTCGTTAAACTGTTTAAAATGGTCAATGTCCAGCATAAAAACACAAAGCGGCTGGTTGTTCATAATTGCGGCATCAATCGATTCAATTAATTTAGAAAAGAAAAAGTGCTTTAATTTCAAATGGGTCATCATGTCGGTTGAAGCCATGTCAACCAGCGCAGAATTGTTGATTGCAAGCGAAGCAAGTGAAGCAATATTCAGTATCTGCTCTTTTTCATAATCGCTGTACGCGCTGCCGTCGCCCAAATCAATACGCTCGCCCAGCACCAAAATACCGTTAAGGCGTTTTTTGGCAACAAGCGGCACAATCAGCGACGGCGACAGTTTGGCAAGGAAACCTATGTCTTTTGCGCCGTCTTTTAAAATTTCAACCATTTCGTCATAACTGTAAGAAAGGTTTGTGCTTTCAAGCAGGTTAACAAGGCGGTGCTGGTCACTGATGCTGTAATTTACGTCCGGGTCTAAAGACATTCCGGTATAGTTTGTACCAAGCGTAAAATACTGGCTGTTGATGTCGGGTTTTGTAAACAGAGCAGCGCTTAAAGTGCGCATCTGGCACATGCAAATATAAAGAATGGATTCAATTACTTTATTGTATTCCAAAACAGACGAAAAACTTTTAGAAATCTCCAAAAGCTGCTTCAAATCGTAAATCTGCTTTTCGTAATCTGAGACGTCTTTTACCTGTTTTGTTTCAACTTCCAATAAAGTATAAGCCATATTCTACTCTTTATCGGTAAAAACGACGTAATTCTTCATAAATTCCGTAAACTTCTGCCAGTAAATAAACTGGCTTTCCAAAAGCCGGCTGCGGTTACGGTTGCGTGTTGAATAAAGCATCATTTTTACGTTTGTAATCAAGTCCGGACTGCCTTTTTTGGTGTCGGCAAACATATCGTTAATATTGTTGCAAAGACGCAAAATCTTTGTCATGTCTTCCTGCAGCATGTTTTTAGTACGTGCATTTATATTTGACATGCGCTTTGTAAGCTGGTCTGTGGCATTTTGGCTGCTTTTGCTGTTTGCCGCCATTCTGAAAATTGAAGAAATGTCATTTTCGCCGTTGTTTTCAAAACTCTTTTCAAACTGGTGAATGCGTTCCATTATTCCACTGCAATGAAAAACATTCGCGCCGAAAGTCTGCTGAATGTTTGCATTGCTGAAAAGACCTTCAACAACAATATCGTTCAAAAGCTCCATAATATCCGGCGACATATAATAATGAACAAAACTTTTCAAAATCTGCAAAGGCGTTGTCCACATAAACATCTGCGCACAGGTTTTCTGCAAAGCCGCGTTGGTTTCATTATTGTAGCCGCTTACTTCCAAAAGCTCCTTGCCGTTGAAAATTTCCTGCATGCCTTCGCACAGGCGTTCATCTTTAAGTTCGCTTGCAATGCGCTGGGTATCTGCGGCAAACATCTGCTTGCAGAGATTAATGTAATTCTGAAGGAATTCGTGTTCGTATTTGTTAACGGCAGGCTTGTATTCCGGGTCGTTTTTTATAACGCACAGCAGTTTTGAAATTATGTCGGTGTTGACATAGCGGGTCAAAACCACCGAAATCTTTTTTAGCGCTTCGGTATATTCATTGCTTTCTTCTTCGGTCAGCGGCGCGGCTTTTATCTGTTCGGCAAGAAGCAGAAACGCCTTGTAAACCGAACCGGTCAGAACAAAGCCGTCCAGAACGTAGTACAAATCCAGAAGCCGCTGTTCCAGAACCACAAGATTTACCGGGCGCAGCATCGGCATGCTTTTAGAAGCGGTAAGCCCGTATTCGGGGGCAAATTCCTGAATGAATTTATCGTAGCCGAAACTGCAAATGTCGTAAAACTGAAACAGTTTGGAAATTACGATATCAATCTGTTCCATCTGCTTGGAATTCTGAATGCCTTTTATGAAAGCGTTCAAAGTTGCATTCTGCATGTCAAGTTCTTTTTTTTCAACTTCAGCAGAACGCAAAGTTTCTTTACGCACGTTGTAATCCAGTTTTTTTAAGTTTGCGCACATTTCGGTAGAAAAACCGGTAGAAAGCAGCAAATCGATATATTTTGAAGAAATGTTATTTGTGTTGTTAAGAATTGTCTGTTCCAGAACATTGCATATTTTTGGAGAATTCTGGTGCAGAATTATCAAAGATTCCGGGAACGGGGCGAAAATCTGGTGGTTTTTATAAAAAACAGGCGACATAGCCTTTAATTCTGCTTCTATTTTACGAATATTGTGTTTTTTCGATACATCAGAGCTTGAGCCGCCCAAAATAATGCTGAAAAAATCAGAAATGCTGGTAAAAAATGACATATACCAATTTTACCGCGATAAAGCCATATTTGCAAATGTTAAATACGCATTTACCAGAATTCTAGCTGATAAATGCGGCAAATACATTGCGGTAATCTTCTTTTGTGCAGGAAGAAACAATCTGGCTGCGCATCTGGGCACCGTTTTCAAGGCCTTTGGAATATGCACAGAACCGTTTGCGCATCTCGCGGCACGCCGGCAGTTCGCCTATTTTTTCTGCAAGAATATCAAGTTCTGACAGACCGGCTTTTATGCGTTCTGCCGGCGGAGTTTTATATTTTTCGCCTGTAAGCAGATAGCGCCGGGTTTCTTCAAAAATGAAAGGATTGCCCATTGCACCGCGGGCAAACATTACGCCGTCTACGCCGGTCTGCCTGATTGTCTGCAAAACGTCGTCCGGCGAAAAAATATCGCCGCTTGCAAAAACGGGCACGCGCCCCGCAACAAAATCAACAAGCTGAGTTAAATATTCTTTTTTTGCCTTGCCTTCGTAACCCTGAGCGCGGGTGCGCGGATGCAGGGTAATTGCCTGGACGCCGGCATTCAGTGCCGCTTCTGCCGCCTGCAAAAAACTTATCCGGGAATCGTCCCAGCCGGAACGGATTTTTACGGTTACCGGCACCTGTACGGCTTCAACCACGGCTTTTGTAATTGAATAAAGGCGTTCCGGGTCGCGGGTAAGGCTTGAACCGGCGCCGGTTTTTACGATTTTAGGTACCGGGCAGCCGGCATTTATATCAATAACTTCGCAGTTTGTTCTTTCAACAACCATTTGGGCGGCTTTTGCCATGCTTTCTTCGTTGCCGCCAAAAATCTGCACGGCATAGCTGGTTTCATTCGGGGCACGTTCAAGCAGAATGTTGGTTTTGCCCGAATCGCGTATAAGTGCTTCGGTAGAAACCATTTCGGTATAGGCAAAATTTGCACCGCCGTTCCGGCATAAAAACCTGAACGCACAGTCAGAATAGCCTGCGACCGGCGCAAGGAAAAGGTTTCCTTCCAGCTGCAGGCTGCCGATTTTTACCGGGTGATAGAACTGGTTGTATTGAGTTTCTGCTGTACTGTCCATATTTTTTTACGCTTCCGGCAGACGGAAAAATTTGCAGCTGTTCTTCCACAGCTGGTCAGCAAGTTCATCCTTGTCCTTGTCCAGCAGTTCTGCCAGAAACTGCAAGGTAGAAACCGTATAAGCCGGCATGTTGCGCTTGCCCTTATACTGGGCAGGAACCATAAACGGGCTTTCAGATTCAATTAAAATGCGGTCTAAAGGCAGTTTAAGGGCTGTTTCGTGCAGGTTGCGCGCATTGCGGTATGTAATGTTGCCGGCAAACGAATAATAAACGTTCAAATCCAGCGATTTTTCTGCATATTCTGCATTTTCCGAATAGCAGTGAAAAACTGCGCCGGCATCCGGTATGTATTCAGAAAGAATTTCCAGTACGTCGCTGCCTGCTTCGCGGTTGTGAATGATTACAGGCATATCGTGCTGCTGTGCAAGCTGAAGCTGCGTAATGAAAAGCTCGGTCTGGGTACGCTTGTTGCCGAATTTTTTATAATAGTCCAGTCCGGTTTCGCCCAAAGCCACTACGTTTGGCAGTTTCAGGGAATTTTCCACAGTCTGAATCCAGTCTTTGCCGGGATTTGTAACTTCGGACGGAGCGACACCAACCGCATGATAAATGCCTGAAACAAATTTCAGGTTATTGTATACGGCAGAAAATTCGTGGAGACTGTTACAGATGCTTACTATGCGGTTAACCTGTGCTTTTTTAGCTTCCTGTATAACACGAAGCTGCGCAATCGGGTCGTCGTAAATAAGCCCGATATGAGCGTGAGTATCAAAAATTTGCATGCTTTCTTCCAAAAAAGATATTAGAACAAATAGACTTGCCGGGGGCAAAGGGGCTTTCTGTTAAGCCATAAACTTTTTTATGTTCTTTCCGACAATCTTAGCACAGGAAAATTGAATCGTCAATTAAATGAAATTTTTCCTGTTTTTTCGGCTTAAAAGATTTTTTTGCCGTTCCGGCTTGTTTGACAGCTGGCGCAAAAAAGTGCTATTATAGAAGAAATTTGGGTGGGTGCTTTGAGTTATTTAAAAATAGCAATTAACAAAAAAATGCGCCACATTTTTAGGGAGTGGTAGGGTGTCTCAGACACGCAGATACAAGCGCGCAGAAAAGAACTTTGCGCAGATGGTTTTTAAATTTTTTGCTTCAATCGGCACGGGTATTGGAAGAGGTTTTGCAGGCTTTTTTAAGGCAGGCAACCGCAAGCTTACAATAATGATTGTGCCTCATTCGCAGAGTAAAGTTCTCAACTTTCAGACTTCAATTTTTTCGCTGGTTTTTGCCTTTTTAATTTTGGGCGGAATCGGGCTTTCTTTTTTGTGGTTTAACAAGTCTTCAATTTCTGCAAATGCAGAAATTGCCCGGCTGCAAAACGAAAACCGCGCCGCACGTGCAGGACTGGACGAACTGCGCGACGAAAACACAAATCTTTTGCAGGCAGCCAAAAAGTTTGAAAATTCACTTTCAAATACACTTTCGCTTCTGGGCGTTGAACAGCAGAACAAGAAAACTTCTGCTGGCAGCCAGAACGGCGACCTTGCTTCCATGTTTGACTTTACAGAAAACAGCGGAAATATCGTTGCCGAAAGCGCAGACATCAAGCAGCTTGCCAGCTATCTGGAAAGCGCAGTAAGCCCGATTGAAGAAATCGGTAAAATGCTTCAGGAACAGGGCACGCTTTTTGCCGACATTCCAAGCGTTCACCCGCTGAAGGGCGGAATCGGACACGTTTCAATGGCTTTCGGGCACAACCTGCACCCGATTACCGGACAATGGTACATTCACAAGGGAATGGACTTTTCAACATACCGTTCGGGCGACCCGATTATTTCAACTGCAAACGGACAGGTTGTACAGGTAAACTTTGACCCGGGACTTGGAAACTACATAATCGTAAAGCACAAGCACGGATTTTATACGCGCTACGGTCACATGAGCAGAACAATTGCCAAAAAAGGTCAGTTTGTTTCGCAAGGCGATACAATCGGGCTGATTGGCAACACCGGCGTTTCTACAGGACCTCACCTTCACTACGAAGTTCATATCGGTTCTGAAATTGTAGACCCGGCGCAATATGTGAACGTGGTTTTTACCAAATAGTTTTGATTTATTATGGCTGGAACTTTTCATTTAGACGACATTTCGATAAATACAATAGTTGGTGCCGGTTCATCGGTAAAAGGCAACTTTTTTTCTGAAGGATTTACGCGCATAGACGGTGACATTGACGGAAAACTTGAAGTTGCCGGGCGCGTAATCATCGGCGCCGGTGCACGAATAAAAGGCGATCTGATTGCAACTTCTGCAAACGTATACGGCGTGGTAAACGGCGATATTTTAGCCCCGGAAAGCGTGCATATTTTTTCAAAGGCGATGGTTCTGGGTGACGTTGTTACCAGAAAACTTTGCGTCGAAGACGACGTGCTTTTGAACGGGCAATGCATTTCCTTAAGCAACGAAGAAAGCTTTTTGCAGGAACAGAAGCGCTGGCTTGATGAAAAAGCCATTGCCGGCAAAACTTTTCAGCTGCGCAACAGTGACTAATTTATGAATAACCTTGACCCGCTTAACTCTGTATTATATTTTTCTGCTGCAAATCAGGCAGCCCAGCTGAACAAGGAAAAAGAAGCTTCAGCAAAAAAAACAGGCGGCAGCAGGCGGGTATTTTCTGATTTTTTAAAGACTGCCGAAGATTCCAGTGCCGCCGCCGAAACCAACGACATTCCGCCGGAAATTGCAAAGCTAAGCTACGCAAAGGCGATTGAAACGCTTCTGGATTCGGTTTATTCAAGCGGCAGCGTTCTTAGCAAAAACCAGACCATGGAAGAAGTGCAGAACTACAAGCGCGCGGTTAAAAACTTTGTAAATTTCGTTGTAAAAAACTGCTACGAAGTTGAAAGCCACCAGACCAGCAAATCTACGGCAATGCTGAGGCGCAAACGCCCGAAGCAGTTTTATTTGGTAGAAGTAATTGACAAAAAGCTAGATAAACTTGCAACAGAAGTTTTAATAAACCAGCGCAACCAGCTTGCGTTTCTGGCAAAAATTGAAGAAATTAACGGACTTTTGATAGACTTAAAAAGCTAGAGGTTTTTATGAGTGACTTTTTTGACAGAAATATAGATAAAAACGAAGATCTTTCGCTGCTTGAAGATTCGGTTTACGAAGAAACCGAAAGCAACGAAAACTATGTTTTTCCGGATCCTCTTTACCGCACGAAACTGGAATATTCAAGCGAAGGCCTGTATGTTACCGTTGCCGACAACACAAAACTTGAAGCCGGCGATTATGTAATCGTTCCTACCCGCTACGGAAAGGATCTGGCGCTGGTTATGGGCAAAACGAACTGCCCGATTGGCATAAAGCCGGACGACGTTGTTTACATCGACCGCAAGGCAAACGAAGCCGACATTGAAAAAGCCAGAGATTTGCGTCAGAAAGAAGAAAGCGCATTCAAGATTTTTCAGGAGAAAGTTGCAGCCCACCATCTGGAAATGAAGCTGATTGCAACCCATTATTTATTTGAAGAACCAAAAGTGCTTTTCTTTTTCAGCGCCGAAAACCGCGTAGACTTCAGGGAACTTGTAAAAGATCTGGTTTCCGTATTCAAAATGCGCATTGAACTGCGCCAGATTGGCGTGCGCGACGAATCGCGCATTACAGGCGGTCTGGGCATTTGCGGCAGACCATATTGCTGCCACGCCGTTTCAGACCGGCTGCGCCCGGTTTCTATCCGCATGGCAAAAGACCAGAATCTTTCACTTAATTCAATGAAAATAAGCGGTCAGTGCGGAAGACTGTTGTGCTGCCTTTCCTACGAACACGAATGGTACAACGAAGCGCGCCAGACTTTGCCAAACGAAGGCATAAAGTTACATTACGACGATACGAACTTCAGGGTTATTGAAGTAAATCCTTTGACCACAATGATTAAAATGATTGGCGACGACGGACGCATACTGGAAATGCCTGTTTCTCGCATGAAGAATATTGACGGGCGCTGGCGCATAATAAACTAAAACCGCCAAGTCCGCTACGACAAAAACAAGGCACGCAAGCCGCCCGGCGGTATTAAAGCCTTGTTTTGTCATACTGAAATATTCAGCCTTCGGCGGCGGCGCGCAGTATTCTTCATGCTGAATTTAGTTCATCATGGCGATTTGCTCACAAAAAACAGATTCCGAAACAAATACGGAATGCCAAATATTTGAAACCCGAAGTTCGGACTAAGTAAAAAAAAGGTGATTTGCAAAAACAAATCACCTTTTTTTTGCGCCCTTACAGGGTTTTACAATTTTTATCGCCGGGCTTCTGTCATTTCAAACCGTTTCTTCATCACATTCTGCAAAAACCGGCGTATTTTGCTATATGCTTCTGTCTTTCTTTTCAATTACAGGCTTGCCAAATCCTCTTCAATCAGGCTCAGGCGCTGGTTAAGCTGGGCAATAGTTTTTTCAATCCGGTGCTTTTCCTTTTCCAGCACGGACTTTTTATCAACTTCTTCGGCTTTTTTCTTCATAAAAGAACGCACAGTTTCGGCACTTTTGCCGGACAAAAGTTCTTCTTCTGCTTCGGCACGCTTGCCCTGCGGAAGGCTTGCAACCAGCTTCATGTTGTCAAAGCCCATAGCCGGATTTGGCGCAACCGCGGCAACCTTGCGCACCGATTTATCGGTATTGCGCGGCAGCTGCAAAACACGGTCAAGGTAATCTTCATAGCGTATGCCGGCTTCCTGACACAGACTGTAGGCTTTGTTAAGCTTTTCACCAAACTCAATCATAAGCCTGCCGTTAACTTCAAGATAATTCTTTCTGATTTCTTCTGTCAGGGCTTCAAGTTCCGGCGCGTTTTCCAGCCCCAGCACGTAAACGCCCTGCTCTTCCGCCTTGGACAAAAGCGAATGAAACAGCGCCCAAAATTCGTTGGTGTGACTGCGGGTAACACATTTTGCAAGCGGGTTGCGCTCGGTCATCAGATGGTGGGTATATTCGTGAATTGCGGTGTAAACAAGCTGGTTGTCACTTTTAAAATTCTTGTTGTGCAGCAAAATTTCGTGATTATCCGGAGTATAAAGCCCGTTCACTTTTTTGCTTTCTTTACCGGTAAAAGTTACGGTAAAATCCAGTTCGCTGTCTTCAATTTTCAGCAAAAGTTCTTTTATCTGGTCCTGGTTCATTTTTTCCTCGGTTAAACTGGTTAACGTTTATTGAATTTATTGAAAAACTAAAGTTCGTTCATGCCTGCTAAAAGCAGGGTTACGGCGCTGGTACAGGCGGTTTCGGTACGCAGAATGCGGCGGCCCAAACTGCACGGCAAAAATCCCAGCTGGTAAAAAAGTTCCCTTTCCTTTTGCGTCCAGCCGCGCTCGCTGCCAATCGCCGCAACAATGGTTTTGCCTTCAAAACAGCGCATCGCCGCAAAATCCGACAAACTGCAAACCGGCTTTACGTTGTCCAAAAGAATCGGTATTACGTCGCTTTTTTTAAGTTCTTCCACAATTGTGCATAAATCAGATGAATTGTGGATAAGTTCCTGATTTTTTGAAGAGTTTTCCACAAGATTTTGCGCGGCTTGTGGAAAACCTGAAACATTTTTAAGCCTTTCTTCTATTGGCTTTGCGTTTTCCTTTTCAAACCCCAAAGCTCTTAAACATTCTTTCAGCGAATCGTGCATAAAAAGTTCCGGCACCCGGGTAGTTTTTGCCTGCGCAGCACCGTCTACCAGACCGGCAAAAGCCGCGCCGCGATCCAAAAGCGTAGACTGGCGGTAAGATTTTTCGCCAAGTTCCGTGCCGGTTAAATGCACCTGCGCCACGCCAAGGCTTGAAACATCGCGCAAAAGGCGCTTCAGCTGAATTGGGCGCGGAAAACCGACTATAAGCTGAATGCTGAAAAGCGGCGGTTCTTCTGTTTGCGCCGCAAAAGTAAAATAAAGCCCGGCATCGTTTACTGCGGTAATCGTTGCAATTCCGCTTTTGCCGTTTATGATACCGGCTTCAAAAGAATCTCCGGCGCCTTTGTGCAAGACGCCCCGGATATGCTTGGCGCGTTCGTCGCGCGGATTAAGCGGTTTATCTATTTCTTCTGCTGAAAAAAGTACAATATTCACGGCGAAAGTATAGCAAAAAAGAAAAAACAAAAAAAGCAGAAAACCTTTGTATGTTTTTCAAAGGCTTTCTGCTTTCGTTCGGTTTTCAGCTGAAAATATTAAGCTTCGGCTTCTTCGCTGTCACTGTGCTTTGTTATGACGTTAAGCTTTTCTGCAACTTCCTGAAGTTTTGCCGCCGCACTGCTGACATTTTCTGTCGTGGCGCTGAAGTTTTCAACGCCGGCAGAAATCTGTTTAAGCGTGATAAGAATCTGGCTGGAAGCATAGGTCTGCTGCTGAATGGTTGTGGTAATTTCTTCAGCTGCCTGAGCCGTAATTTCTGCGCCGGACTTAATGCTTGCAAAACGTTCTTCAAGTTCTTTTGCAGTTTTAACGCCCTCGGCAACTTTAACGGTTCCGCTTTCAGAAGCAAGAATGAGGGAATCTGAAGAATGCTGGATTGCGGAAATGCGGTCTTTAATTTCCTTGGTACTGTCAATAATGCCGTCTGCAAGACGACGGATTTCTGAAGCAACGATATGGAAGTTTTTACCCGCCTCGCCTGCACTTGCAGCTTCAAGTTCCGCATTAAATGCAATAATTTTTGCCTGATCTGCAACGCTGGTAATCATGGTAACAATGTCCCAGATGTTGTCAATTTCCTTGGAAAGTTCCTTAATGCCGTCTATCGTTTCCTTGTTGGCTTCAGAAATTTCGTAAAGCTTGTCAACGTTTACATTAAGGGCACTGGCACCGTCTGCAACATCGCTGCTGGTTTTTTGTGCTACGGAAGTTACGCCCTGAATTTTTTCTGCAATGTTTTCGGAAAGATTGTTTGTATCTTCCATCGTTGCAACAATTTCCTTAACAGCCGCAGACTGATCCTGTGAAGTTGCAGAAGTTTCCTTTGCAACTACAACCAGATTCTGGGTTTCGCCAATAAGTTCTTCACCCAGAGCCCTTTCTTTTGAAGCGGTTATGTTTGCGTTGTAAACGTTAAAGCCTGCACTAACAAGAATAAGAATTGCAGTTATAACAAGAATAATTATTCCCCATGTGAAATGCTTTTTCACAAAATCGTTGCGTTCACCCTGAACGACAATGTACCACGGCGTACCGGGTATTTTGCCAACGCAGAAATATTTGGAAAGAGAACTGACAACTTTTGTTTCTCCGTCGTCTACAAAGCCGTCCAGAGTACGGTCTTTTACTGAAAAGTTTGTGTCATCAAAAATATTGGAATCGTTGATTTTGTTTTTGTCTGCATAATGGGTAACGTAGCGGCCGTCGGCAGTAACAATGTTCATTACGGAAGTTGGAGAAACCTGTATGTTGCCAAGATTTGCAGAAAGTTTTTCCAGATCCATGTCAAAGCCTACAACGCCAACTTCCGTGCCGCGTTCGTTGTAAATTGCCCTGGAAAGTGAAATGCATTTTGTATTGCTGCGTGCATTAACGTAAATGTCGCTGCCAAAAATCTGACCTTTTGCTTCCAGAGCACCGGAATACCACGGGCGCGTAGTCTGGTCAAAAGTAGACGGAGCTCGCCAGTCGTCGCTCATTACAAGGTAGCCGCCTTTTGAAAGCGGCTTGATGCTTGAAAAATAGTAAGCCAGTACCGTTTCATTCTTGGCAGCCGCAGATTTTACAAGCATGGAAAGAGACGAAGGAGCCTGCGTAAGGGCTGCAATATCACAAATCATATCAAGATTGGTGATTTCTACATCAAGCGTGCGCAGAATCTGTTTTTCAACGCGTTCTATTCCTTTGCCGGTGGCGTTGTTTACAATTTCATCAATAAGCTTGTTTATCATTATTGTGTAAGAAGTTATTGTAAAAACTGCCACAATCAGCAAAGGCAAAACAACTTTTATAAATTGCTTTGCGCTTATGTTAATAAATTTTTTCATTGAAAAATTCCTCCTCTCATTCAACAAAAAGCACGTTCAAACAAATTGAAATATAAAACATTTTATCATGAGAATTGGTTTTCGCTTATATTATTTTTGAAAAATTTGTTAATAGATCAAATGTCGGGTTTATATGAAATGTTTAAAAACAGCCTTTCGACAGTCCCTGCCTCGAAAAAAAGCGTTGCTCGAAGCTACGCTACAAATACGCCCTTCGGTCGTGACGATTTTTTTTCGTGTCCGTGCCTGTCTGCGGCTGTTTTTATCACAATTATATAGATGTCTTTTGCCTTTTATATAAAACTCGAAATTGAACCTAATAAAAAAAACAGTTCTGTTTATGTGCTGTTTGCGTGCGCACAGGCAATGGTTTTGCTGCCCAAACATATAAACCCGCCTGCAAAAAACAGCAAAAAGGTTCCGGTTAGTGTTCGTTTTTGGCAAATGAAAAAATAAAAGAAAAATTTGTGAAAAAATGAAGAAAGAGAAAACTGAAAACAGATGATTAAAGCACGGCGAATTAAAAAGAAACTGCCGACAGAAGATAATACTCAGGTATTTTTACGGTTTGCGGTAAACCGTAAAATAAAAAAAAGCTGCTAAAAACTAGCAGCTTTTTATGGAGATGAGGGGACTTGAACCCCTTACCTCTTGCATGCCATGCAAGCGCTCTAGCCAGATGAGCTACACCCCCGATAAGTGATTCCATTCTAAAAAAATAAAAAAAATTGGTCAACCGGCAAACGCAGTTTTTGCCCTGATTTTTTAAAAATCTTGGCAAAAACTGCCGGTTTTATCATTTACATCTGCTGGCGGTGAGCTTCGTAAAGCAAAATTCCTGCCGCAACAGAAACATTCAAACTGTCTAATTTGCCGCAAGTAGGAATTGATAAAATACCGTCGCATTTTTCTTTTAAAAGACGGCTTATGCCGGAACCTTCGCTGCCCATTACGATTGCAATTTTGCCTTTAAGCGAAGTTT
This sequence comes from Treponemataceae bacterium, assembly GCA_024402495.1. Taxonomy (GTDB): domain Bacteria; phylum Spirochaetota; class Spirochaetia; order Treponematales; family Treponemataceae; genus UBA1240. The sequence goes on along the minus strand of JAKSTR010000006.1, from coordinate 22,561 downwards.
CACTTAAAGCACTGCCGCCGGCATCAGCGCCGTAAATCCAGAATCCGGCTTCTTTCAGCTGTTCAACCGTGCGGTTCAAGTTGTTTACCACTGCCTGCTGAACCCAAGCCGCAGCCCCGGCGCTGCTTCGCAAAATAACGTCGCTTTCGCTTGCGCCGCGGTGGTCTGGCAAAACCAAAAGGTCGGCAGCAAACTGGTCACAGGAACGGATAATTGCACCAACATTATGCGGGTCTGTAACGCTGTCCAAAATTACGACAATGGCGTTTTCTTTTTGCGACAATGCAGCTAAAGCTCCGTCAAACTGAACAAAATTCTGAGCCTGTTTCTGCAAGCCGTCAATTACCAAAACCAGACCGCGGTGATTTTGGGCTGTATCTGCCAAACCGTCACAAAGCTTGTCAAGCTGCGCCATTGTAACTTCTTTTGCAGGAATGTTGCGTCTTTTGGCATCTTCAAGTATTTTTTTTACCCGCGGACCGGGTTTTGCATATTCCAGATGCGGCTTTGCGCCGTCTGCCGTACAAAGCGGCGAACGCAGCATTTCTTCTACCGCATGAAAACCGGTAATAATTTGCATAGTTTTACCCTTTCAGCGGTTAGCGGCCGCAGCACTGTTTGTATTTTTTTCCGCTTCCGCAAGGGCATTTTTCGTTGCGCCCAATCTTGCGGCCTTCGCGCAAAACGGTTTCCGGCTTGATAATGCCTTCAACATAAAGCCATTTGCCGTCGAACTTTTTGAAACCTGCAATTTCGTGATGCAGTTCGCGGATGCCTTTGCGTGTTGTATAAGAAGCAGTGAATTCTACGGTTCCTTCTTCGTCGCTTTCTGTACCTTTGTCAGTGCGCAGAATTGTCAAACCGTGCCATGTAGATTCTTCACTCCACTTGCGGGTTTCTTCCATATCAATGTCATTTTCGTCGTTGGTTCGTTTGCAGCTTGCAGCAATATAGTCAATTTCGTGAACAACGTAGGCAGTATAGCGGCTGCGCATCAAAGCTTCGGCAGTTGGTGCGTCTTTTGTACCTTTAATAATTGGTTCACAACATTCATCGTAAGCTTTATTAGAACCACAAGGGCAAAGTTTCTTTTCCATAATATGTTACCTCCAGCGCAAAGTGCGCGTATTTGAAAGATTTTATCATAAAGGAAAAAATAAATACAACTGGTAAGCCGCGCTTCGCCTGCGCGTTTTATGCGTTTGCATAAAAAAACGGCGCAACGAGAATCTTCAAGTTGCGCCGTTTTGCAGTCTGATGAAAAATACAGGCAAAAAATATTAAAGCGGTAAATCAATTTTTGGCAAAAAGCCGCGCTTTTCGCGTTCTTCAACAATCTTGTCAAACATATTCATGCAGTTTGTAAGCTTAATGTCGTAAAGCTTTGGTATAAGGTTTGCTTTTGTGTCCATTTCAAGGCGCTGCTGCTGGCGTTCGTCTACAAACATGAAAACGCAGATAATTCCGCCGTCGCTGTTTTCGCGCTTAAGGCACAGAATTGCATCGCTTTTAAAACGGAAACCCTTAATATTAAGCGCCATATTTCTGATAAGCTCGTAATCCAAAGGAATCTTGCGCTGAGGATCCAAGGTAATTGTAAAGTGGCTTAGGCTGATGTCGTCGATTGCTTCGTTAAAAGCTTCGCCTGCATATTCAAAAGCAACGTTGCAGCTGGCAAAACAAACGGCGCGCACACTTTTGCGGCGGCCTTTTGCACCGCAATTCTGAAGGACATTAATTGCTTCCATGTAATTGTGATTGCGGTCAAAATCAATTTCCACATAGCCGCAGTTTACGCCAATATTCTGGTTAAAGACAGACTTCATTTCGGCAACCTGTCCTTCTACAACCTTTTTATTGTACATTACGCCAATGCCGACATCCGGATAAGCGGCGTGCAGTTTTTCAATAAAAAGTTCCCAGGGCACGTCCGGCGAAACCGGCGTAGCATCAATATTGAAAATAAATAAAACGTCTTTAAAATACTGAATGAAAATTTCTATTCTGTCCTGCAAAGTCATGCTCATATCTTTCAGCATGAAATAGCATTCAAAACCTTCGCCCAGAAAATATTCGCAAAAATTATCCGGAAAAACGGAAATATTAGGCATTACAAAAAATACTTTGCGACCGGCAAGAATCTGGCTTTCTACAGTGCTTGCATCAGCAACAACAGATGAGGGCTTTTTGTTTTCGTCTGGTTTTGCGGTATTTGTGGTTTCTTGATCCATATCCTTAAATTATAAAAGAAAAATCCCATTCTGTGAATTGATTTTCAATTAATTTGAAGTTATTTTGCAAAAAATGCCCGCAAATGTTGCCGCAAAAAAAAAATATAAGTAATTTAATTTTATACGGCGAAAAAAATCGCTGCCCATCAAGCATTTTATTTTTAGGAGTTTATAAAACTATGGCAAAATACCAGTTTCAAACAGAAGTAAACCAGCTTTTGACACTGATTATTCACTCAATGTATTCAAACAAAGACATTTTTTTGCGCGAAATCGTTTCTAACGCTTCGGATGCATTGGACAAATTAAAATATTTGACAGTTTCGGACGAAGCCTACAAGGGCGTTGCTTTTGATCCGCGTATCGATATTTCTTTTGACGAAGAAGCCAAAGTGCTGGTTGTAAAAGATACCGGTATCGGCATGAACAAAGACGACCTTGTTGCGAACCTTGGTACAATTGCACGTTCCGGAACAAAGGCATTTTTGGAAAAACTGGAAAGCGATGCAAAAAAAGATTCTGCTTTAATCGGTCAGTTCGGCGTAGGCTTTTATTCAGCTTTCATGGTTGCTTCTAAAATTGACGTTTACACAAAAAAAGCCGCCGGTTCAGAAATTTTCCGCTGGACAAGCGACGGTACAAACAGCTACGAACTTGAAGAAGTTGCTGCTGACAGCGAAGAAGCAAAAAAATATGGTCTTGACACCGGTCACGGTACGGCAATTGTAATGCACCTGAACGACGAAGACAAAAACTATGCTTCTCGCTGGCAGGTTGAAGACATTGTAAAACGCTATTCTGACCATATCGCATTCCCAATTTACCTTCACTACGAACAGAAACAGTACGACGATAAAGGTCAGGAAACCGGTAAAGAAGCAAAAGTAGACCAGATTAACACAGCAAGCGCACTCTGGCAGCGTTCAAAAAGCGACCTGAAAGCTGAAGACTACAACAGTTTTTATAAAAGCATTTCCCACGACGGCGATGACCCGCTTGCATACGTGCACACCCACGCCGAAGGAACACAGGAATACACTACCCTGTTCTACATTCCGGCAACTGCGCCTTTTGACATGTATCAGGCAGACTACAAAAGCGGCGTAAAACTGTACGTAAAGCGCGTTTTCATTACTGACGACGACAAGGAACTTTTGCCGACTTACCTGCGTTTTGTGCGCGGTATCATTGACAGCGAAGATTTGCCGCTTAACGTTAGCCGCGAAATTTTGCAGCAGAACCGCATCTTAAGCACAATCAAAAACCAGTCCGTAAAAAAACTTTTAGGCGAATTCAAGAAACTTTCTGAAAAGACAGACGACGAAGGCAAAAAAACATGGAACAAATTTGTTTCGCAGTACAACCGCCCGTTAAAAGAAGGCTTGTATTCTGATTTTGCCAACCGCGAAGAAATCTGCGAAATCATTCGCTTCAAAAGCACCGCAGAAGAAGGTACAGGCGACGACAAATGGGTAAGTTTTGCAGACTACGTTCAGCGCATGAAGCCGGAACAGAAAGCAATTTACTATATTACCGGTACAGACGAAGCCCAGCTGCGTAAATCGCCGCTGCTTGAAGCTTACAAGGCAAAAGGCTTTGAAGTTTTGATTATGGCTGACGAAATTGACGACATCGTTATTCCTTCGCTTAACAAATACAAGGATTTTGACCTTAAAGCCGTTAACCGCGCCGGCAGCGATGAAGAACTTGGCATTGATAAAGATGAATCTGAAAAGAAAGAAAAAGAATTCAAGCCTGTTGCTGAAAAAATCAAGAAGGCACTTGGCGACCGCGTAAAAGACGTTGTAATTTCAAAACGCCTTTCAGATTCGCCTTCATGCATCGTTGTTGACGAAAACGACCCTTCTTTGCAGCTTGAACGCATGATGAAAGCTATGGGTCAGGTTGGTATGGGCGAAGTTAAACCGATTCTGGAAATTAACGGCGACCACGCAATTGTTGCAGGCATCAAGAACAGCGAAGACGAAGCCTATATTGAAGACGTTTCAAACATTCTGCTAGACCAGGCTTTGCTGCTTAGCGGCGGCGAAATTAAAGACACCGCAGATTTTGTTAAACGCATGAACCGCCTTCTGGCAAAATAGCATATTTTTATCCCTGCGCCGCACGTGCAGGGATAATTATCAAAATTGAAGCAAAAGCCCTGAAAACCGCATTCTGCAGCGCGTTTTCAGGGCTTTTTGTTTGTGTTCAGGTTGAAGCGGAAAATCAAAAGTTCACCGCAGCAAACGGAAAAACCACTATCTTGTCAAATATTCCAGCAGCCCGGTACAGCCTGCAAGAACATCGTTATAAGTTGCATCAAAATTATCCGTGTACCACGGGTCGGCAATGGCTTTTACCGTGCCGCCGTAACCTGCAACGCCACCGGTATAAGTTTCCGGCGCATATTCCAAAAGCAGATGAATCCTTTCAAAATCCTTGTCATCGGCAATGCGCTGAATATTACGCAGATTTTCGTAATCCATTCCAATTATATAGTCAAAAGTTTCGCAGTCGTGGGCGGTAAGCTGCCGGGCTTTGCGACGCGTAAAAGGAATGCCTACTTCCCGTAATTTGGCTTTTGTACCGGGATGAGTATCGTTGCCAATTTCTTCCCGGCTGGTTGCCGCAGATTCAATTAAAAACTCATCTTCAAGCCCGGCTTTTTTAACCAGATGCTTCATTACAAACTCCGCCATTGTAGAACGGCAGATATTTCCGTGACAAACAAACATTATACCTGGCATAAAATTTCCTAAAAATCAGCGTTTTTCGTAAAAACCGGGGAAAAAGAACAGAACAATCGTGTAAAGTTCAAGGCGCCCGGCAATCATTGCAAGACAGAACCACAATTTTGTCGGTGCGGTAAAAAATCCGTAGTTTTGAGAAGGTCCAACCAGACCAAAGCCCGGTCCAATGTTTCCTACCATAGAAATTGCAGCAGTAAACGCAGAAAAAATCTCAGTGCCTTCAAGGGCGGCAACAAACGTTGTTACCACAATCGTTGCAAGATACAAAAAAGTAAACGCCGCAACGCCAAAGACCACATCTTTGCGCCCTGCCCTGCCGTCCAGCCGTATGGTAAAAACGCCGTGCGGGTGCAAAAGCGACTTCATTTCGTTATGTGCCTGCTTGCCCAAAATTACCCAGCGCACCACCTTAAAGCCGCCGCCGGTACTGCCAGAACAGCCCCCGACAAAGAACAGCATGAAAATTACCAGCTGCGCCAAAGGCGGCCACAAAGTAAAGTCGGCGGTAGCAAAGCCCGTAGTTGTATTTATGGAAACAACCTGAAAAACCGAATAGCGCAGCGCCTGCCCGAAACTGGCATACAGCGGCAGAATTGAAAAAGTAACAATCGCCGTACTGACAAACAAAAGCAGAATATAGGCTTTAAATTCGCTGTTTTGCAGAATGCTTTTGCCCTTCCCAATTAAAAGCATGTAATAAAGGCTAAAGTTTACGCCGCTCAATCCCATAAACACGGCACAAATCCATTCAATTGCAGGCGAATTAAACGCCCCTATGCTTGCATTGCGGCTGCTGAAACCGCCCGTACCCAAAGTTGCAAAAGAATGTGCCAGAGCTTCCCAAAACGGCATTCCGGCAATTAAAAGCAGAATCGTTTCAAGAACCGTCATGCCGAGATAAATGAACCACAGTATTTTTGCCGTAACCGCCATTTTCGGGGTCATTTTGCCCTTTTCAGGACCGGTAGTTTCGGCTTTTATAAGCTGAAAACCGCCCACGCCCAAAAGCGGCATTAAGGCAACGGTAAGCATGACAATTCCCATACCGCCAAGCCAGTGAGTCTGCAAACGCCACAGGTTTATGCAGTGAGGCAAACTTTCAACTTCGCTTAAGATTGTTGCACCCGTTGTAGAAAACCCCGAAACGCTTTCAAAAAAAGCGTCGGCAAAGTCCGGAATAGTGCCGCTGAGCATGAAAGGCACGGCACCCAAAAGGCTTACAAAAAACCATGCCGCCGCAACCATTGCATAAGAAGCCCTTGCGCTGAACCGCGGTGCCTTGCGTTTGCGCCCGAAAGCAAATAAAACCGAGGCAAGAACCAGGCAAAAAATCATAGGCGGCAAAAAGGCATTTACCGCGGCAATTTCGCCAAAATACAAGCCGCAGATAATTGGCAGAATGAAAGAAATTGCCACAATTGCCAGAATAAACGAAATTACTTTTGCAACAAAAAAGACCATTTAGCCTCCAAATGCCGCAAGCACCTTTTGGGTGTCTTCAACATTAGCAATAAGCACAACTTTGTTACCGGCTTCAAGCTTTGAATTACCGTTGGCAATTTCGTAATTTTTTCCCTTGCCAATAAGCATAATCAAAAATGATGCATCTGCAACGCGCAAATCTTTTAAAAGCACGCCGCACATTTTAGACTGGTCGCTGATTTCAAGTTCAACAACTTCAAAAAGCCCTTCGGAAAGGGTGTGAATACCCGTAACGCTTTTTCCGCGCAGATGGCTTAAAATAGAATCGACAACCGCGTCTTTAATAGGAACGGCGACATCTATGCCGATATTGCGCGCAATTGAAGCCATTGAACCGCTTGTAACAAGACAAATGCCTTTCGGACAGCCCTGCGCCTTAAAATACGCCGAAGTTACGATATTCAGTTCGTGGTTGCGGGTTGCGGTAATTACCAGATCAAATCCGCGCAAATTTTCATCTTCAATAAAGCTTTCATCGGAAATATCTGCGTTGTAAACCCGTGCTTCAGGGAAACGCGCCGCAGCAAGTTTTGCAAGATTTTTGTCTTTTTCAATAATTACAAGCTTTACTTTTGGCTTTGCAGTTTTGCCAAACAGATGGCCAAAAAAACCTGTAGAACCGGTACGCTTCAAAATTTCTTCTGCAACATTTGTACCTATTTTGCCTGCACCAACAAGCGCAATGCTTTTAAGTTCGGTTTTTTCTTCAAGCCCGGCAAGTTTTAAAAACGTAACAAGATTTGATTTTTCAATTAAAAGGGAAAATTTATCGCCGGCTTCTAAAACGGTGTCGCCGCGCGGCAAAAGGCTTGTTTTTCCGCGGCTTATAACAGGAATAAGGAAAGAACAGTCTACAAGACCGCGAACTTTCTGCATTGTACAGCCGGCAAGCTTGCTGTTTTTTTCAACTTCAAGAGTTACCATCTCGTAAGTTGAATCTTCAAATTCCATAACCTGGGCAACCGCGCCGTGTTCAAAAGCGGCAACAATCGTTTCGGCAGCCTCGTTATCAGGGTGAATCATATAGTTAATGCCATACAATTCGCGCTTGTCTTTACCGGAATCTCCAAATGCCGAGTTCGCGTAATATTCGTCGTTGCGAACACGGGCAATTTTTATGATATCCGGGTAAACCGCATCAACCATCGAACAGGTAATCATGTTCAGTTCGTCAGATTCGGTTAAAGCAACCAGAACCTGCGCTTTTGCAATTCCCGCCGATTCAAGGGTTTCCAGACTGTTTCCGTTTGCGCAGGTTACAAGGCAGTCCACCCTGTTGCTTACGTAACGTACAGTTTCTTCATCTTTATCAATCAGCACAACGTCGTTTTTTTCGGCAACAAGCCTGCGCGCCAGCTGAAAACCAGTAAACCCAGCCCCAATGATGATAATTTTCATTTGCTTTTCAGACTCCTGAAAATGGTTATAAGTCTTATAAAAAAGCATACACGATAAATTATAAAAAGTCTTTTGTTTTTGCTGAAATTTGCCCGGTGGTTTTTCAAATTCTGCGGAGCAAGCCCAAAACTATAAAGTACTGGATTTTCTTACGACAAGTTTTACGTCCAGCATTTTTGAAGAAGAAAAACTTTCGCTTTCTTTGTCCTTTAATTCTTCAAGCAAATCCAAAGCCAGCAAAGCGCGGGTTTTGGGGCACTGGCTTACAGAAGAAAGGTTTGGCGAAGTTTGTCTGCACAAAGGCGAATCATCAAAGCCGACAATGCAAAAATCATCTGGAATTGAAAAGCCCTTTTCTTTCAGAAAATTCATAATATCAACGGCATAAAAATCAGAAGCACAGAAAATTGCCGTATTCTGCTGAATTTTCTGCAAGTTCTTTTCGTAAAACAAAATACGGTCTTCCCTGTTCATCGGGATTTGTAAAAAATCTACTGAATTTTCAGCAGTTTCTTCTTGCTGCAAAAATCCTTCCTTAAATCCTTCAAAACGTTCTTTATCCATGCAGACGCAATTGTCTGCAATAAAAAGTACCTTTATATGCCCAGTTTTTCTAAAATGTTCCCCAACCTGCAAACCGCCAGAAAAATTATCAATTGAAATATTGCAGAATTTTGGCGTTCTAAGCAGATTTTCCTTTTCCTTGTTTATAAATCCATCATAAATTACAAAGGGAATGCGAATTTTGTTTCTAAGCATTTTATAATTCTGGCTGCAAAAACCAATTATAATAAGCCCTTCCAAATTCCACATTGACGCAAATTTTTCCAAATCGTTTATTTTTTCTTCTTCCAAAAGTTTTACCATCATAAAAAAACCGCGTTTTTCAATTTCAAAAGAAAGTGCGTTCAAACTTTCGGCAATAAACGGGTCGCTTAAAATGTTGCCTTCATATTTCGGGTTGTTGTTTATGACAATTCCAATTATTTTTGAATTGTTTTGAGCCATTAAAATTTTTGCAACGCTGGGAATGTAATTTTCTTCTTCAAGTGCTTTTTGTACAAGCTGTACAGTTTCGTCAGAAATTTTTTTTGTTTTTCCGTGAATTACATTTGAAACTGTCGCCGTGCTTACTTTCAGTTTTTCTGCAATGTCAACGATTCTTACATTGTTTTTTGGAACATTCATATTTTTCAGTTTACATAAAAATTCAATTTTTTTTGACAGGTTAAAAGCGTAACCCGTTGAGAATTTTTGCTGAATAAAAATATTATCAGACAAAAGCAAAAAAGGTGAAAATATGAAAGACGAAGCCAGAAACTTTTATAAAACAATGATTTTTATTGCAATTCCGGTTGCCTTGCAATGTATGCTTAATTCAAGTTTCAGCATAATTGACCAGATTATGATTGGGCAGCTCGGGTCAACAGCAATTTCTGCCGTTGGGCTTGCCGGAAAATTTTTTGGAATTTTTAACGTAATAATCGGGGCAATTAGCGGAATTGCCGGAATTATGATTAGCCAGTACATTGGCAAAAATAATTCCAGACAGATAAACAAAAGTTTTTACGTAAATCTTTTAATTTCTGTTTTTGTTGCGCTTGTTTTTACAGTTCTCTGCATTTTTTTTCCAAAACAAATTATAAAACTTTACATTGCCGATGAACTTTGCATAGAAATTGCATCCGTTTATCTTAGAATAATTTCAGTTTCCTTTGTGCCGGTGGCTTTAATTTCAATAATTTCTACAATGATTCGGTGCATGGAAAAACCAAGCTTGCCGCTTTATGCAACAATTGTTGCTTCTGTTTTAAATACAGCCTTGAACTATGCTTTAATTTTTGGGAAATTCGGCTTTGCGGAACTTGGCGTTACCGGCGCAGGCATTGCAACGGTAAGTTCTCAAATTGCAAATGCGCTTTTGCTTGTGGTATTTATTTTGAAATTTTCAAAAAAGAACAATTTAAGCATAAAGCCGAATTTTTCAATGACCAAAACTGAATGGAAAAATTATTTTGCAATGCTAATTCCCCTTTTTGTCTGCGAATTTTTGTGGGTTTTGGGCGAAAATGTTTACGCTGTTATTTACGGGCATTTGGGAACTTTAAGCTGCGCCGGAATGACTTTGACTTATCCCATTCAGGGGCTTTTAATCGGTTCTTTAAGCGGGCTTTCGCAAGGTGCCGGAATTATTATTGGAAAATCTCAAGGCATGAAAGAAGAAGAAAAATCCTACGCAGACGCAAAAAGAACGCTTTTTTTCGGCTTGGCAGTTTCCGTTTTGTTTTCACTTCTTTTAATTTTGATGAACCGTTTTTATATAAATCTTTACAAAATTGAAGATGACACAAAAAACATTGGAAGTTTGCTTTTAATTGCCTTTGCTATTTACCAACCGGTAAAAGTTTTAAATATGATTTTGGGAAACGGAATTATAAGAAGCGGCGGAAAAACAAAAATTAACATGATTGTGGATATAATTGGAACTTGGGGGTTCGGCGTTCCGCTGGGGCTTTTAAGCGCATTCGTTTTTAATCTTCCAATTCACTTTGTTTATTCAATTCTTTCTTTTGAAGAAGTTATAAGGCTTGTTATAATGCTTGTAGTTTTTAAAAAGCGCATTTGGATTAACCAGATTCAATAAAGGGTTGAGCCGGGTTTATTAAAAAAACAGCTGAATTTTTACCCGGCGTTTTTTATGCAACGCTAAGCAGAAAATAAAAAAGCCCTGATGATGAAAAATCAACATCGGGGCTTTGTAAAAAGCAAAAATATTGTAAAAACCTTGAAAAATCGCCAAAACCAGCAATTCTCAAAATTCTTCTAATTTTTTCTATTCTTCGTCCGCAGTTTCTTCTGTCAATTTGGAAGTTTTTCTTCCGCTGATATGTTTCCATGCAGAAACAACCGCTGTACTGATGATTGTTGCAGCAGCGGCTTCCAAAATTCCGTTGCCTACAACAACAGCCAAAGCAACTTCAAATGTAAGCGGACATTCCGGAATTAAAACCAGTGTGCCCAAAACCAAAACTGTGTTTGTAAGTGAGCCCAAAAATGAAGCGATTGCGCAGCCAACGATTTTTGGCAGTTTTTCAATCTTGCAGAAACCTGCGTAAACAGCCCATGCAACAACTGCAATTAAAATACGCGGCAAAACGCTTACAAGCGGATTTACAAAAAACGGGTCTAATGCACCGGCTGGCGAAGTTGCCGCCATTACAAGACTGTAAATGCCAAAAACGGCACCAACAATGCCGCCAACAACCGGGCCTTCAACAAGCGCACCGATAATTACAGGCAAATGCAAAATTGTAATTGAAGCACCAGAAAACCACGGAATAATGCCTAATTTACTAAAGCCCAACAACAAAACCAGCGCACTTAATGCACCGGCAACTGAAATTTTTCTAATGTTTTTATTCATGATGGGGCTAGTGTAACAAATTACGGCTTTTTTGAAAAGACATTTTTTGAAATTTTGTCAAAATAAATACACATTGTAAAATAAAAAAACCGGAACCTTATAAAAGCTTCCGGCTTTGTAAAAATTCAAATTACTTATTTAGCAATGGCTTTTTCATAAATCGCCTTGTTGCGCGCATAAAGATTCTGCAACTGCGATTTGCGCTTGCTGTCTGCCGGGTGAGTAGAAAGCCAGTCGCTGGAACTTGAACCGCCGCTTGCCGCCGCAAGTTTATCAATCATTGTAATGCCTCCAGCCGGATTAAAACCAGCCTGAGCTGCATAACGGCTTCCAACATCGTCGGCTTCAAGCTCGTTGCTGCGGCTAAAAGGCAAGGTTGCGCCAAGTTCTGTACCAAGACCGTAAGCCACGGCAAAAATCTGCTGTTTTGCAGAACTGTTAAACATACCCTGGGCAAGCTGACCAGCAACCGAAATTACCGCCTGCTGAGACATACGCTGTGCACCGTGGCGCGCAGTAACGTGACTCAATTCGTGCCCAACAACATAGGCAAGCTCGTCATCGTTGGCAATTGCCATTAAGCCTGTATAAACTGCAAACTGACCGCCCGGCAAGGCAAAGGCATTTACAACATCTTCTTCAATTACATGGTATTCCCAAACTGTACCAACCGGTGCTTCGTTGCCGATTGCCGAAATAAGGCGCGAAGCAACATTATTCAAACGGTCGTTGTATTCTTTGTTTGTAGAAAGCTTGCTTTCCCTAAGAATTTCTGCATAAGATTCGCGGCCAAGCTGCTGTTCTTCAGACAGGCTCATCAAAATTAAAGCATTTTTGCCGGTACTTTCTACCTTGCTGAAAGCTGAACAAAAAAACGGAATACAAAAGAAAAGAGCCAAAACTCCAGCAATTTTCTTCATAAAAACCTCCCGAAAAAAAGGAAAAATCTAAAGCAACACGATGTATTTTGATTCGCATTGTAAAATTGTTGCAAAATTATAACAAAGCAAAAATAAATTAGCTACAAAGAATTTAATAAAAATTCATGCATCTCCCAAAAAACTTTTCAGAAATGCCGTCTTTCAAAAAGCGCTTGTTTTTACCTAATCATTGCGCCGGTTACGCGTAATCAGTGCAAGGCGCAAAAATGAAGCTATCGCCGTTAATGCCGAAGCAACATAAGTCATTGCGGCGGCGGTTAAAACCTTTTTTACGCCCCGCAGTTCTTCTTCATCCAGCGAGCCGGTAGAACGCAAAATCTTAATTGCCCGGTGAGAAGCATTGAATTCAACCGGCAAAGTTATAACGTAAAAGGCAACCGAAGCCGCAAAAAGAACAAGCCCGATGTCGATTAAAACGCCAAAGCTTAAAACCAGACCGGCAATTGCAAGAATCGGGCCAAACTGCGAACCAATATTTGCCACCGGAACCAGCGTACTGCGCATCCAAAGCGGCGCGTAGCCAACATCGTGCTGAATGGCGTGCCCGGTTTCGTGGGCGGCAACACCAACCGCCGCAATGGAAGTCTGTCCGTATACCGGCTCAGAAAGACGCAAAACCTGTTCACCTGGCGAATAATGGTCTGTAAGCTGCCCGGCAACGCGTTCAATCCTTACGTTGGTAATGTTGTTTGCGCGCATTAAAAGCTGCGCCGCCTGTGCTCCGCTAATACCCTTTCTGCTTGCCTGCTTAGAATATTTTGCAAAAGTTGATTTAACAAGAATCTGGGCAAGCCCAGAAAGCAAAATCGTTGGAAGAACCAGAATCAAATAGTATTGGTCTAAATACATAAAATCCTCGTTTACAAAGAAATGAAAAAGCAAAGAGCCTTTCTTTTAAAGTTACTTTAGCCGTTTTGAACTGTCAAACTGAAAATTGAAAAATTGCAAAAATATTTTGGCATAAAAAAACCGGCGTCCACAAAGGAGAAATTGAACGCCGGTACAAAAGGAGGAATGCTTTGCAAGTTTTGGTTAGGAACTTGCAACAATGAGTTTAAAAAGAAAAAAGACCGCAAAGGAGGAAAGAAAAACACGGTCTTTTTTCTGGTATTGCTGTTTGTTGACATTAATATACATTACTGTTTAAAACCTGTCAATAACATTCTTTGCGGTTTCTTACGTTTCTTTGCAAAGTTGTACATTTTTTAACAAATTCTGCTTTAACTAGCATTATCTGCACAGTTACGCATAACCTTATCATTCTTTGCGTTTGGCTTTAATGCTATTCATTTTCAACTTTCTTCTATATAATAGGCGCAAACTTCAAAAAAATTTTTAACAAGGTTCAGCAAATGAATAAAATTGGAATTATTGGCGCAATGGAAATTGAAGTAAAAAACCTGATTGCCGCCATGACCGAAGCCGCAAAAACCGAAACAGCAAATTTAACCTTTTATACCGGCAAACTCTGCGGAAAAAACGTTACAGTTGTGCAAAGCGGCGTAGGAAAAGTAAACGCAGCCCTTTGTGCCCAGATTCTTTGCCGGGAATTTAAATGCGACTGCATAATAAATACAGGCATCGCCGGCGCAATGGCGCAGGGTCTTGGAATTTTCGACTTTGTAGTTTCTACGGCAGCCGTGCACCACGACGTTGACGTAAAAATCTTCGGCTACGAATTCGGACACGTTCCCGGCATCCAGGTACGCGACTTTCCTGCCGACGAAAAACTTATTGCCGCGGTAGAAAAAGCCTTTGCCGCAAGCGAAACCTGCAAAAACCGCAGGCTTGTAAAAGGGCTCGTTGCTTCCGGCGACCAGTTCATTTCTTCCGGCGAAAAGAAAAACTTTATAAAATCAACATTCAATGCCGCCTGCTGCGAAATGGAAGGTGCTTCAATTGCCCACGCCTGTTACCTTAACCAGACGCCGTTTGTAATCGTGCGCTGCATGAGCGACATGGCAGACGATTCTGCCGAAGCAACATACAGCTTTAACGAAGAAACCGCCGCCGCAGAAAGCACGGAGCTTATGCTGAACCTTATAAAAGAAATATAGGAGATTATTATGGAAAAAAAATACAACGTAGACAGCTTTAACCTTGACCACACAAAAGTAATTGCGCCGTTTGTTCGCATTGCAGGCAAAAAAACAGGTCCAAAAGGCGATGTAGTAACAAAATACGACATCCGTTTCTGCCAGCCAAATAAAGAATTCATGACAACCGGCGGCATTCACACGCTGGAACACCTGATTGCCGAATACATCCGCGACGAAATGGAAGGCGTAATTGACCTTTCGCCGATGGGTTGCCGCACAGGTTTTTACTTTACCATTTTTGGCGACCACGACGAAGAATACTGCGCCCGCCATATTTACAACGTCCTTAAAAAAGTTGCAGTCTGGGACAAAGAAATTCCAGCCGTAACCGAAGCAGAATGCGGAAACTACCGCGACCACAACCTTGAAGACGCAAAAAAATACGCCGCAAACTGGGTAAGCGGAATTGACAGAAAAGGCTACGATGCCTTTTGCGAAACCAAAAAACTGTAATGCAAAATTTCAGCCAGAATAATGCCGCCTGCGTTTCTTTAATTGAAGAATTGCTGCGCGGCGAAGCTTTGGTCTGCAAAAACAGAATTGCACTTTTTGACCAGATTGATTCTACAAACACATATTTAAAAACCGCCGCAAACAATGGCGCACCGCACGCCAGCGCCGCAATTGCCGCAAGCCAGACAAACGGGCGCGGACGACTGGGGCGCAGCTTTTATTCGCCAGACCAGACCGGCATATACTTAAGCCTTTTGTACAAAACCGAAGAACAGATTACAAAGCCCGCCGTTTTTACCGCCGCCGCCGCCGTTGCCGTTGAACGCGCCGTAAAAAAACTTTGCGGCATCAGTTTGGGCATAAAATGGGTAAACGATTTGTATCTGAACGGACAGAAAGTTTGCGGCATTTTATGCGAAGGCGTTGCCCTGCCGGAAGAAGGTCTGAAAACCATAATCGTTGGAATCGGCGTAAATATTTCAACGGCAAATTTCCCGGAAGAAATACAGAACAAGGCAGGTTCGCTGTTTGGTACAGAAAAAGCGGCAGCCGCTTTGGGCGGAACCGCGCAAAAAGACTTCAGGCTGGTTTTAGCCGCAGAAATTCTGAACCAGCTTTTTGAATGCTATAAAACTTCAAATTCTGAAGAAGTGCTTGGCGAATACAAAGAAAAATCAATTGTTTTGGGCAAAAACGTAGAAGTTATAACGCCGAAAGGCAATTATTTTGCAAAAGCCGTCGACATTTCCTGCGACGCAGAACTTATCGTGCAAAAAGACGACGGCACAAAAACCGCATTGAACAGCGGCGAAATAAGCGTAAAACCCCAGTAAAAAACCGAATGCAAGCAAAACGGCGTATTCCGGGTATTTATTTTGGCACATATATGGAAGAAAATAATTTATTTGAAAACCTGAAGCTGGCAGAAATCTGCAAAAACATCAGTTTGCCGCTGCCGCTGCAAAACCAAATTGAAGAATTTTTCAAAAATCCGCATTTTTCAAATTTTTTCATTCAAAACCAGAACGAAATATGGCTTTTGGCAGACGCCAGCAGCGCTGCCAAATCTTTTGCAAAACTCGATTTGCTTTTAGAAGATTTTGCGCAGCAAAACAGCCAGAATCTTCCTTCCCTTTCCGCATTTTCTGCCAATACTATTGCCGCGCAGCAAAAAGGCATTTGCTGGCTTTGCATTTATCTTGCGGCGGCGCAAAACAAAACCCTGCCGCAGTACCAGCAGCGCGGCATTGATAAAAACATTTTTTACCAGACCGCCGGTGCCTTTACGCGGTTTTGCCGGGAACATTTGGAAACTTTTGGATTTTTGGGTTTTGACCGCGCCTTCTGGACTTTCCGGCAGACTTCGATGCAGCTTTTTCGCCTTGGAACTTTGGAATTTGAACTTTGCACAAACGGCGGCGATACAATGACGGCACAAAACGGCGACAAAATTGAACGCGGCGAAAAATATCTGTACGTGCATATACCGTCGGATGCGGCGCTGACGCAGGCAGAACTGGAAAAATCTTACCAAACGGCAAAAACTTTTTGCGCAAAACATTTTGAACAGTGGAAAAATGCCGTGTTTTTTACATGCACCTGGCTTTTAAGCCCGGCTTTAAAAGCACTCTTGCCGCCGGATTCTAAAATTCTCCGGTTTGCCGGGGCGTTCAGCCTTTGCGCAGAAAACCCTGACGAAACCGAATATATAGAATGGCTTTTTAAAACCCAGAATAAAAACCCGGCATTCTGGTGCGAAAATACCAGCTTGCAGCGCGCCGTAAAGCAGTTTGTTACAGACGGCGGCAAAATCGGCGATGCGGCTGGATTTTTCCGCCTTTAGCGATACAAAGCGCTGCAAAACTGTATTTTGCAGCGCTTCAGCTTGAAACAAAAAACGCCAAAAACTTTTTTGCCGCAAAGCATTCATAGCCAGACATAAAAAGTTTTTAGCGTTCAGCTGTCATATTTTTTTCAATTTTTGCGCTACGTTTTATGCACGCAGCACCGCGCCAGTTTTTTTCAATTCCACAATTTTTCAATTAAGCCAAAACTAAGCAAAAGCGGCAAAATTTTCAGCTGGCACTTGCCTGAATAAGGTTGTAATATTCGCCTTTTTTTGCCAGAAGTTCTGCCGGCGTGCCGCTTTCCAGAATGCCGCCTTTGTCTACAACAAAAATGCGGTCTGCATTCTGAATGGTGGAAAGCCTGTGGGCAATTACAAACGACGTTCTGCCTTTTAAAAGTTCGCCAATACCCTGCTGAACCATTTTTTCAGTCTGGGTATCAATACTGCTGGTGGCTTCGTCCAGAATCAGAATCTTCGGCATTGAAATCATGGTACGGGCAAAAGCCAGCAGCTGACGCTGCCCGTTGGACAATTCGCCGCCGCGAGAAGTTAAAACCGTATCGTAGCCGTCTTTAAGATTCTTAATAAAATCGTGGGCGTGAACCGCCTTTGAAGCCTGCAAAACTTCTTCTTCGGTTGCGTCAAGCTTGCCGTATAGAATGTTGTCGCGTATCGTACCGGAAAAAATATAATTGTCCTGAGTCATAATGCCCATTTGCCGGCGCAAGCTTTCTATCGTTACGTCTTTAATATTCTGCCCGTCTACCAGAATTGAACCGCCCTGAATATCGTAAAAGCGGCTTATCAGGTTGACGATTGTAGATTTTCCTGCCCCGGTTGGACCAACCAGCGCAATGGTTTCGCCGGCTTTTACGGTAAAACTGGTATTCTGCAAAACGTTTTTTGCAGTTTTTACCACTGCGCCGGTAACAGGATTTACGCCTTCGTAGCCGAACGTAACATTTTCAAATTCAACATCGCCTTTTATCGTGCCCAAATCTTTTGCGTTCGGCGAATCCACAATTTTAGGCGGGGTGTCTAGAATTTCAAAAATGCGCTCTGCCTTGGCAATTGAAGTTATAAGCTGGTTGTAAAACTGGCTTAACGCGTTAATCGGCTGCCAGAACATACCGATGTAAGTTCCAAACGCAATAAAAGTACCAACGCTAACGTTTTCAACGCCCAGAATCTTTATGCCGATGCAGTAAAGGGCAAAGGTACAAAGCCCCCACGAAAAATCGATGATTGCAAAATTTGAATCTGCCCAGCGCACAGCCATTAAAAATGCGTTGCGGCATTCATTTACAAGTTCCACAAATGTCTGTTTCGTTTCGTTTTCGGCGGTAAAACCCTGCACAACTTTTATTCCAGATAAATCTTCGTTGATAAAGGCGCTTAAATTTGAATTTTTCTTGCTGTTCAGCTGCCAGTATTTGTGTGCCTTGCGCGAAACCAGAGTAACGCCAATTATTAAAACCGGCAAACCGAAAAGACTTGCAGCCGCCAGCCGCGCATTCTTGCTGACCATGATTACCGCAACCGCAATTACAGTTACAAAGTTTGGTATAAGGTTTGTAATTGCGTTTTCCAGAACGTCCTTTAGTGCGTTTACGTCGCCGGTAATGCGCGCAAGAATTTTACCGGAAGGCCGGGAATCGAAAAAGCTTAAATCAAGCTTCTGGATATGCACGTAAAGCTCGTCGCGGATTTCTTCAATTACGCGGTTTGTAAGCTTTGCCATTATAAGCATGCGCAGTTTTATCGCCAGAACCATAAGAACGTTCAGCGCGGCGCCAAATCCCATAAGCCGCAAAAAGCCCGGCAAATCTTTTACCGCAATATAGCGGTCTATGCCGCGTTCCATAAAAAGCGGGTTTACAAGGCTTACAAAAGTTCCAACTGCAATCAGCAGAAAAACTATAAGAATTTTGCCTTTATATTTTAAAAGATAACTTAAAAGCCGCAGTACGGTGCGTATTTTGGAAACTTCCTTTAAGTTTTCATCATCCTTGTATGAATTAACCATATTTTCCTTCTATATATTCCTCTAAACTTGTCATGCTGAACTCGATAGCCTTCAGCGGGCAAGCCACAGCATCTAATCTGTTGCAAAAATCAGATTCCGAAACAAATTCGGAATGACAGGAATTGTAAAACCGAAGCGAAGCGTTCGGTATGGTAAAAATCAGCCCTGCTGAACCTGATAAGTCTGGGTATAAAGCCCGTTTTTTGCCAGCAGTTCAGCGTGTGTGCCCTGCTCCGCAATTTTGCCGTCCTGCAAAACCAGAATGCGGTCTGCGTTTTTTACTGCGCTTATGCGGTGGGCAATAATAATCTTGGTCATGCCGCTTTTTTCTTTCAGCATCTGCTGAATCTGTTTTTCGGTTTCGGTATCCAATGCCGAAGTTGAATCGTCGAAAACCAGAATTGGCGCAGTACGGCTTAAGGCACGGGCAATTGTCAGCCGCTGTTTCTGCCCGCCGCTTAAACCAACGCCGCGTTCGCCAATTACCGTTTCGCCTTTCTCGTCCATTCTGTCTACAAACTCTTTTGCCGCAGATTCTTCCAGCGCCTTTTCAATTGCTTCGTCCTGCAGCAGGGCTTTTTCGCCAAGCTTAAGGTTTGAATTTATGCTTTCGCTGAACAGAAAAACGTCCTGCATAACGGTAGCAATGTTTTTGCGCAGTACAGACAAAGGCATTCTGGTAATGTCAACGCCGTCAATTTTTATGGTACCGGCGCTAACGTTATACATTCGCTTAAGCAGATTGATAATTGTGGTTTTACCGCTGCCGGTTGCGCCCATTATGCCCAAAGTTTCGCCGGGTTTTACGCAAAAACTAATATCCTGCAAAATGTCTTTGCCGTTTTCTGCCTTAAAGCAAACTTTATCAAATTCAATTTGCCCGGCAACCGGCATCTGCCTGCCGTTTGCAAAAGCACCGCATTCTGCAATTTTGGCTTCATCGTCTGTAATCTGCGGAATTTCTGCATAAATTCTGTCGATGCGCTTAACGCTTGCAAGACCGCGGGTCAAGCCGCCGGTAAGCCAGCCAAGCATTTCCATAGGCCAGACTACGTTCATTGAATACTGAACGAATGCGCTCAATTCGCCCAACGTAAGGGTATCGTTTATGGCGTAAATGCCGCCCTGCACCAGCACCGCAATCGGTACCAGATAGCGAACAAGCTGCAAAACCGGATGAAAGCGCACGAAAATTCTGGACTGCCGGTAGTTCAGTTCGTAGTAATTGTGGTTGTGCTTTCTGAACTTTGCAATTTCATACTGTTCTTTTAAGAAAGACTTTACGGTACGCACGGCGGCAAGGTTTTCCTGTGCGGTATTGTTCAAAAGCGAATTTTCTTCCGCAATCTGTTCAAAAACCGGGCTGAGCCTGGAACCCATTTTCAGCGAAATAAAGCCGCAGAAAATCATTCCGGCTGTAGGCAAAATTGAAAGCCGCCAGTTCATTTTGAACATGGAAAGCAGAACGAACGTAACGTGAACCGCAATTTCGCCTAAAAGCATGCCGATGTAGGTAAAAATTTCCCAGATGCTGTCAACGTCGTCTTTTACGCGCGCCATCAATTCGCCGGAATTGGTTTTGTCGAAAAAGTTTGCCGAAAGCCCCTGTATTTTGTTGAAAAAATCTTTACGAAGTTCGCTGCCTATGCGGCTGCCTGCCCAGTCGCAGCTGTATTCGCGCAAATAGCCCAAAAGCGCGCGCCCAAGACCAATCAGCAGAATGCCGGCAAGCAGAAAATTCAGCCGGGTAAAAATATGCTGACCGATTACTTCGTCCACCAGAAGCCGGGTAATTTGCGGCGTAAGCATATCCAGTCCGACAAAAATTATGTTGATAAACCCGACCATTATGTAAATGTGCAGTACCGGCTTTACAAAGCGAAACAAATTCAGCCGGAAGGAATTTGTCTTTTTCTTTTGATTTTTAATGTCTGTGTTCATAAAATCCCGAATCGTTTACCCAATTGAACCCATTTTACAATCAGCATAAATTTTCCCTTAAGAAAAATGCATAGAAAATTCTGCAAAAAATAGAAATGGTAAAAAAGTGACACACAGCAAAACGGCGAGGATAAAGCAAAGCCACGGCGCCAATTTTGCATGACAACCAGCGAGAAAACAGCCAATATAAAATTAACTGAGCTTACTGAAAAAAATGTTTTGATTTAGAAAAGGCTTATACCCAGAGGAACAGCCGTTTTAGTAACGTCGTAGTGTATATCCAAATTGCTTTTCCTCCTTTGCATGGTATAGTTAGGTTTTTGCGAGTGAACCTGATTAGTTATGCAGTAATCTAATAAGTTAAAAACTATTTGTCAACAGGGCGAATTTTTTTAAATCCGGCGGCAAACTGAAATTTGTCCGGGTTTTTACAGAAAACTGAAAAACTGAACGGGCGGATATCTTGAGCCGCCCTATATTTTCCTGCTGCCGGCTGTTCGGGCGGAAAAACGCCTGTTACAATTTGCAGAACAGCCGTGGGCTTTTTTATAAGTTTTTATAATTTAAGGCGCATTTCCTGATATTCGCTTTGCAAGTCTTCAAAACCCAATTTTTTATAGACGGAATAACCCATTTTTGTTGCGCTTAAATCTATGCGGTTCAGTTCGTTTTGTCTGGCAAAATCTACCAGCATCTGCATAAGTCTGGTTGCTATGCCCTTGGCACGGTATTCTTCCATTGTGCATACGTTCAGCACGATGCCGGTTTTGCCATTTATAAAAGCAGGACTCGCAGGTTTTTCAACTACCAGAAGAAACGCCGTAGCAACAATTTTGCCACCGTCTTTTGCAACAAAAGCGAAAATATTTTTTTCAAGGTTGCGCGCAAAATATTCCGGCAAAGATTTTTCCATTTTTGCCATGTCTATGTCTGCCAGATGTCCGTAATCCTGAACAATATAATAAATGCGCATCCGCACCAGTTCGGCAATATCGTTCTGTCCGGCGCGGATAAAAATAAGGTTTGCGTTATTCATTCTGTTTCTCTTCCGTTTAGCTTAGCATTTCGTATGCGTGGCAGATTTTTATTACTTCAAGGTATTTTTCTATTTTTTCGTAAGAAGTTTGCATCAGTTCCAGGTACAAACCGGCGGCACGCATAACCATTTGCAGATATTCTTCGCCCTGCTGTTCTGCGCCGTTAACTAAAAAAAAGTAGCTTCGCGCAATGTCGTATTCTGCCGGCGCACGGCAAACGTTCATAAAATCTATCAGCGTTATGTTTTGGTTTTGGTCTATCAGAATATTTTCAAGATGAAAATCGCCGTGGCAAAGGGTATCGCCCTCTGGCAGGGAAGAAAGTATATCAAGCGCGTTCTGGTCGCGCCCGGCTATAATTACTTTTATAAAATCCTTGTAGTTCATTCCCTGACTGTATTTGCAGGCTAAAACGCTTTTGTGCAGGTCTGCCAGTATTTTTATGCCTTCTTCAAACTTGCTGTTTTCAAACATCCATTTAAAAAGGCTTTTGCCTTCAACTTTTTGATAGATAATGCCCGAACGTCCGTTTTCTTCCGCCATTTGATAAACTTTGGGCACTTTCAGCCCGGAATTCATCATGAAAACTGCATTTTCGTATTCGTGTTCTACGGCTTCTTTTGGATAGCCTGCCACAAAAAGCTTGCAAACCTTGCCGTCGCCAATGTCGTAAACTTCCGCCGTGTTGCCCTTGCCAATAATTTCTTTTTTCATTGTTTCCTCCGTTTTTTTGCGTTGAAATATTGCTCGTTTTCAAAAATCCATTTGCATGCCAACTCAAAGATAAAAACGAATCATGCAAAATTAATCATGTTGCCGTACTGCCACATTTTGCATCACGGCAATCTCCTAAATTTTTCAATAATATCAATAATACAAAAAATCTTAAAAATTTTTCGCAAAAAGTGCTAAAAAATTTCTTTTTTT
>JAKSTR010000059.1 GCA_024402495.1 Treponemataceae bacterium | reverse complement strand
GCCTTTCATCATTGTAAAAAATATTTGCCGTTGTTCAAAAAATATTTTGCTTGTGTTATTATTTCACCATGCGCCAAATCAAGCAAAAAAATACTGCAAAATCTTTTCAAATGGACATGACAAACGGCCCGATTTTGAAGCAAATGCTTTCGTTTGCCCTGCCCTTAATGTGTTCCGGTATATTGCAAATATTGTTCAATGCCGCCGACGTTGTTGTGGTGGGAAAATTTGCCGGCGATTCTTCGCTTGCCGCGGTTGGTTCAAATTCGGCACTGATAAACCTTATTACAAACCTTTTTATAGGGCTTTCGGTTGGGGCAAACGTTGTAGTTGCCCAATATTACGGCGCAAAACAGACCGAAGATGTCGTAAAATCCGTTCATACTTCAATTTGCTTAGGGCTTATAAGCGGCGTTTTTTTAACGGTCATCGGCGTAATCGGCGCACCTTTCTTTTTGGCGCTAATGCAAACCCCGCCGGAAGTTATTGAAAAAGCAAGCCTTTATCTGCGCATTTTCTTTTTGGGAATGACCGCAACCATGGTTTACAATTTTGGCAGCGCCGTATTGCGTGCCGTTGGCGATACCAAACGCCCGCTATATTTTTTGCTTGGTTCCGGGCTATTAAACGTAATTCTAAACCTGATTTTTGTCATTCCTCTAAAAATGGACGTTGTGGGCGTTGCCCTGGCAACAATAATTTCTCAAATGCTTTCAGCATTTCTGGTTTTGCGCTGCCTTACAAAAGAAGATTCCATAATTCGCCTTGACATAAAAAAACTGAAAGTTGATTCGCAGAAAATGCGCCAGATTATACGGGTCGGGCTGCCGGCTGGCGGACAGGGCGTTGTTTTTGCATTGTCGAACACGGTCATTCAAAGTTCGGTAAACGGCTTTGGCGCAATTGTTATGGCTGGTAATGCCGCCGCGCAAACGGTAGAAGGCATTGTTTACTTTGCAATGAACGCCTTTTATCAAAGCGCCATTTCTTTTGTAAGCCAGAATTACGGTGCAAAACGATTTGACCGCATAAAACGCATTATCTTTTGCGGACAGTTCTGCGTAATTTTTGCCGGTGCATTTTGCGGAATGCTGCTGCTGGCGTTTGGTGCGCAGGTTCTGGGCATTTATTCAGACAGCGCAGAAGTTATTGCCGCCGGTATGGTGCGCCTGAAAGTTATTTTAAGCACTTACTATCTTTGCGGAATGATGGACGTGATGGTAGGCATTTTGCGCGGTTTGGGTTTTTCCGTAATGCCGATGGTTACTTCGCTTATCGGAGCCTGCGGATTGCGCCTTGTGTGGCTTGCAACAGTTTTTCAGCTGCCGCAGTTTCATACCCAAAAAGTAATTTACCTTTCTTACCCGGTAAGCTGGCTTATTACTTTTGGCGCACATATTGTGTGCTATTTTATAAAAGCCCGCCCAAAAATGCGTGCCGAAGAAAAACTTGCAGAAACAAATCCGCAGTAAACCTGCAAAAACGGCAAATTATTCTGTGTGATATTTGAGCACTGTTTATATAGAAGAAAATTGAAAACTTTAGAGGATTTTTATGAATAAAGATTTTACACAAAAACCGATTGCCGCCCTTTTTGACCTTGACGGCGTAATTTTAGACACCGAAAGCCAGTACAGCGTTTTTTGGGACAGCATGGGCGAAAAATATCTGGGTAAAGCCAACAGCGGAACAGCCTTAAAAGGCATGTCGCTGACATATATTTACGAAGTTTTTTTTGGCAACGACAAAAAAATTACAGACGAAATTACAAAAGCCCTGAACAAATTTGAAGCAGAAATGCAGATGGAATATATTGCAGGCGCCCGGCAGTTTGTAGAAAGCCTGAAAGAACGTGACATAAAATGCGCGGTGGTTACAAGTTCCAACCGCCCAAAAATGCAAAGCGTTTACGAACAGCACCCGGAACTGCCCCATCTGTTTGACTGCATTTTAACCGCGGAGCTTTTTACGCGCAGCAAACCAAACCCGGACTGTTACCAGCTGGGCGCAACGATTTTTGCAACAGACGAAAAACACAGCTATGTTTTTGAAGATTCAATAAACGGGCTAAAAGCCGGACACGCGGCAAAAATGAAAGTTGTAGGGTTAAGCACCACCAACAGCCGGGAACTTGTTGCGCCCTACAGCACCATCGTCATTCCGGATTTTACCAGTTTTACCGTAAACGATTTACTGGCGCTGTAAAATAATTATCGCAACGTCTTTTTCAGTCCGGGCGGCGGAATCATCGCCGCTTTCTCTTTGCAGATTAAACTGAGCTAAAATATAATTCAACTTTTCTTCGGCGCTTTCGCCTTTGGCATTTTCAAAAATGGTTTTTAAGTATTCAATGCCAAATTCTTCGCCTTTCAGGTTGCGCAAACTTAACAGCGATTTTGAATACAAAAGAACGCTGTCGCCGGTATTCATACCAAAAGCCAGCGCCGAATATTGTTCATCCAAACCGGATAAGCCCAGCGCCGTACCTTCAATATTTTTATCGTTCAAATTGGCGGTTAAAATATCGCCGCCTGCCTTGCGGCACAAAAGCGCGGAATGTCCGGCGTTTACATATTCCAGCCTTTCGCCGTTTATGCGCAAAATTATGCCGCTTAAAAAATTTTGCCCCTGACTTAAAACCTGCAAAAGCTGGGCGTTCAAACATTCCATGGTTTGCCCAAGCGGCTGCTTTAAGCCGGAATAAAACTGATTTTTTGCAAGATTTTTGGCAAAAAGCCCAAGCAGAACGCCCGGCACGTGCCGCGCATTTATATCAAACAGACACAAACCGTTCAAAATTTCCGCATTTTCTTCAGTTTTGCCTGCATAAAAATCAAAAAAACTTCCGCCTTCTTTGCTGCCCTTTATAAAAGCTTTTGCAATCTGCCAGTCTTTCAAATACTGCCCGTTTTGCAGCCCGGCAGGAAAAAGCTGCCCCTGCACGGTAAGCGCCAAAGCAAGGTCATCGCTGTAATCCATGTTTAAAACCGAAAACTCGCCGTTGGTTTCTTCAAGAATCTGGTTTGCGCGGTTTAATTCAAGGCTGCGCTGGTGCGCCATATTTTCAAAAAGCGCATTCATCTGCTCGGTATGTTTCTGCTCTTCAACAAAGCGCAAAACCAGCATAAACAGAAGCGATGCCGAAACCAGAATCCAGCCAAAAATGCTGAAATATGCAAATTCAGACTTTTTGGCAACCTGATGAATTGCCAGATCGGCGATTGCAACACAAATCATTGGCAGAAAGCCCAAAAGAAGATAGTTTGCGTTGCGTTCCTTGCGCCCAAGCGCCAGAATAAGCTGAAAAAAAATATAAAAAAGATGAAAAACGCTTAGCCAAACCGCGTATTTATAAACTTCATTTAAAATTACATAATTCGGCAAAAAGCAAATTGCCAGAACCGGCAGAACCGTAAACAAAACGCGTATTTTTTCAATTGTTTTGTTCGGACTGTTCTGCAAAAATTCCGCCGAAAAACCGCCCAAAAGATATAAAAGCACAAAAGGCAAACTTTTTACCACAATTTTCTGAAAGAAAAGATAGGAAAAAATTTCATTCGGGTTAAAGGGCAAATCGAAAATGTAAAACTGGCTTAAATGCACCGCTGCCAGCAAATTGAAAATTGCAAAATACAGGTTTTCTTTGTCGCTGGTGCGGCGCAGATAAAGCAGAAAAAAGCTTGCAAAAATTATCAGCATTGCAAAGGCGCACAGTAAATGCACGCGGCAATTTATAAAATTCTGCAAACCGGCTATTTTCTGCGCCTGTTTTGTTTCTGCTATAAACGGAAAACTTTGCAGAAAACCTTCGCCGTTTGTATAAATTTCAATTAAAAGCGTGTTCCGCGTATTCGGCTCAATCAAATGTTCCGGAATCCGGTAAAAACGCGAAACATTCCAGCTGGAAAATTCATCCGGCGGAAAACTGCCGCCCGCGCCGATTTGCCTGCCGTTAAAATAGGTTTTGTCCGCAAAATTGATTTTTCCAAGATAAACTGAAATGTCGCGGTTTTTAAGGTTGTCGTCCAGATAAAATTCGTTTTTAAGAAAAATTGTGCCGGTTTTCTGTCCGCTTAAAAGGCTTGTCAAATCGCTGAAAAAAGCCGTATCAACGGGCGTAAAATCTTTCGGGTCGCTGGTAACAGACCAAAGCCAGCCGTCCTGAAGATTCTGGCGCTGGTAAAAATATGAATAATCCTGGGAAAATGCGGAAGCTTTTAGAAAAAGCAGAAAAATGAAAAAAATGAAAGGCTTTTTTAGCCAGTTTCTATTTTTTTTGTTAAATGATTTATCTGCTTTCATTTTGCAAGCCCGCCGAATTTTTTATGTTTTCAATTTTCAGTAATTTTCTTCTATTATATACAAGTTTTTTGCATAAAAAAAGCCCCGTTTTGCAGTAAAACAGGGCTTGCAGGTGGCATTAAAATTATTTTGTAATTTTTGCCAGAATCTTTTTTTCGTTGAAGGCAATAAGGACAATGCCGCCAACCAGACACAAAATTGCAGAAGCTACCGCAACAATGCGCACGCCGCTTTCGGTGGTTACGCCGCTGCCGCCAATTGTTGAAAGCGACGTAAACAAAAGCATGGCAAGGCTTTGACCAAGCTTAAAGCAGAAAGTTCGGGCGGCAAAAAACATCCCCTGCCGGTTTTCGCCGGTTTCGGCGGCTTCGTATTCGGCAACGTCGGCAACCATGGCTTGCGGCAAAATGCCAAAAATCGCCATTGGCAGCGAGCCCAAAACCACAACCAGAACGCCCTGCACTACCGGCGGCAATGCAAGCGTGCCCGTAATTGAAGTGAATGCAAAAGTTACCGTAAACATGATGAATGCAAACAGAACCATTTTTTTCTTGCCGACTTTGCCAGTTACAAAGTTTATCGGCACGTAGAAAACCAAAGAAAGTGCGGTCATTCCGACAAACAGAATGGTATTCCAGCCTTCATCAAGCTTCATCAAGGTTGTTACAAAAAACGGCAGCCCGGTCTGGAACATTGTAAGCCCGATCCAGTAAAAAATATCAGAACCGACAAAGATGCGGAAATCCTTATTCTTAAAAGTTGCCGCAAGTGACTGCATTGCGGTGCTTTCTACCGGCTTTGCTTCAACGTAATCGGTTTCTTTAATAAAAAATACCGGGCAGAACATAGCCAGAGTTGCAATACCGGCAAGCAAAGTCATTGCAAGGCGGATTGCACTGAAACGACCCATGCCCATACCGATGAAAATGTCCCACAATGCAGGCGCAACATAGGCAAATGCCGTACCGACAATGAAAGTTAAAGACATCGCAGTTGAAAGGAACATACGTTCTTCGGCAGTTTTTCCTAATTCGGCATAAAGTGCCGTAAACGGCGTGCAGTATGCGGTAATTAGGAAATAATACAAAGCTACCATTGCAAAAACCCAAATGCCGTTTGCGGCAGAACCGGCACTGAACGGCGCGCTGAAAACCAGCACAGTTACCACGGCAAGCGGCAGCGCGGCGGCTTTCAGGAACGGTATGCGCCGTCCGTTTTTGCTTTTGCATTTATCAGACCACGAAGCTATCAACGGGTCGGTAACGGCATCAAAAATGCGCCCGGCGGCGGCAATAAGCCCCAGAATTGTCAGAACGCCAAAAATAACCTTCCCCTGCGGTATAAGGGCACTTTGACCTTGTGCCACCAGTTCCTGCGTTGGCTGGTAAAAATAAACAAGCCAGCTACCAATCAAGCCTGAAAGAATTGCGTAGCCGCCTTGTCCGATAGCAAAAAGCCACATTTTACCTTTTGTTAACGATTTCAAAATGTTCCTCCTGATTTATAACAAACAGCAATATATTTTTTCTTCTATTATATAGCGCAAATTTTAGCCAGTCTGCACAAGCCTGCACTTGCAGAACTATTGCAAAGCGGCAATCAGCAGCTGCGAAAGGGTTTTCATCTGTGCCGAACCTGAAACTTTCTTGTTCATTGCAAGCATCGTGCCAGAAACCGAAAGTTTTTGAGCCAGCGCAAAAAGGCTGTGCATTAAAGTGTAATACAAAGTTTCGCCGTTATCGTTCTGGCGCAATTCTTTTCGGATGCTGCCGTCGTCAAAGCCTTTTTGCAAAGCCGCCATAACTATTTCTTTTGTGCCCTGTATGCCGGCTTCGTAGCTGTCCAGTGCTTCAATTGAAACATTGTTGCGGTGAATGTAAGAATCGAAATAGCAGATAAAGCGGAAAAATTCTTCTTTTGAACGGTAAAGTTCGCAAAAGATTGAAAAAATTACGATAATCTGTTCAAAACCGGTCTTTTCTTTGTATTCCGGGTCTTCAAAAAGCACCGCAAACTCGTCGGCAACAATATCCCATGCCTGTTTTGCGCACTGAATGGCAAGCGATTCTTTTGTAACAAAATAGCGGTACAGCGAAGCTACGCCAATTTCAGCATTCAGGGCAATTTCGTTCATAGAAACTGAATCAATTCCGTGTTCGCAGAACAGACTGAAAGCGCAGTCCAAAACGTGTTCCATGCGGCGCAATTTCATTTCATCCTGTTCTCTCTGACGTTTTTCTTTTAAGTTCATAAATCCTCCGTTTTTGCAGAAAAAGCAAAAAATACTTTTTAGTCGTTGAAAAAGATTAAACAAAAATCAAATCTAACACAACGACTATCAGCATGAATTTCATCATTCTGTTTACAGCTGCCGTATTGTTCAGCGTTCTGCCGCGGCTTTTACAACTTTATATGCGCCGTCGTAAATGCCCTGTTTTGCGGCGTTCAAAATATGACCGCACATACCGCACAAATAGCCGCTGTCGTTTATAAACTTTTCTGCAATACTACAGGCTTCGGCTACGGTTGCGCATTCCGGCGTACCGTCGCCAACTTCGCCGGCGCGGATTGCACCCCACATTTCGTGACCGCCGACACGCCGGATAAGCAGCTTTGGAACAGGATAAAAAGCCAGTTCGCTTGGTTTTGTAACCAGAACATCGCAGGCGCGCATTAAAACGTTGGTGCAGTAAACCGCGGCAAAAATATCTTTGTGATAAAAAGCGTGTACGCCGTCGCAGCTTTCATCAGCGGCGTTTAAGGCTTTTTCTGCAAATGCGCGGGTATCTTCCCAGTTTTCAAAATGTTCGGTGCATTTGCCGTCGCCTTTAAGCCGGGCAAGTTCCGGTATTGCGGTAAGGAATTTGTCCCAGACATTGCGGTAATCGCCAACGTTAACATAAAGCGCCGCTTTGCCGGTTTTTACATACGGCAAAAGGGTTTTTATAATTCCGCCAAAAAACTCGCCCTGTGCTCCGGCTCCGCCGATTGTCAGCAAAAAGCGGATTGCCTTGCCGTTTTTGGCGCGTTCAATACGTTTTTTGCAGTCTTCTTCAATATTGCAAAGCATTTCGTGGTCAATGTAATGGCCGGTGTACAGAATATCGTTTTCGCCCATCGGTTTAAGAATGTTTTTTCCGTCCATGCCGCGCAAAGTGCGGTAACCCCAGTAACACGACGGTGTCTGAACGGTGTGCAGCGCACCTTCGCTTAAATGCAGGCCCATTGGCCAGTTGTCCGGAATTGCGTTTACAACTTTTTTCATTCCGGCATGAACCGCAGCCTGAGCAGGCCAGACGTGGGTTGCAACATAAGGAATGTCTTTTGCCAAATCGTTAAAAAGCGGCGTCATCAGCTCGGAAGCAGCCTGGTCGCAGGCGTTATAAGTAATTTTTTTAAAGCCTTCGCTGTTCAAAGGTTCCCAATAAAGCTTGTTAAAAAGCCGGCTTTTCTGACTGAGGCGCGAACCCATTGAATAAAGTTCGTTCTGCGAAGCAATGATTTTTGTGCAAGTTGTTTCAGGGAAAGAGTTTAAGTCTAGCCACAAAGGTGTGTAGCCCATAGACCGTGCTGCCGAAGCCATTGCCATGCTGATGCGGTAATGACCAAAACCCATGCGGATATTTCCGATGATAATTGGTTTTGGCGGCAAGGTTTCCAGAGGGTTTTTAGAAAGAACCAGATTTTTTACGCCGAATGCCGGTGTTAAAACCGGGTTATCAACAGCAGCAAGATGATACTGGGTGTTGCGGTCATCGCCGAATTTTCTAAGATGTTTTTTCTGCTGTTTGTAAGCCTTTTTTACCACGGCTTTGTCAATTTCATTTCCAAAAATAACAGAAGTTTTGTCCATTTTGCTGCTCCCTTAAACGTGCTTCATTTTTTTTCACGCTGCAAGTTATGATTACGCGCGTGATAGATTTTCTATATTCGTGATAGTTAAACTATCATTATCAGAATAGTAAACTCCGTTTTTATATCTGTCAACTTATTTTTTCATTTTTTTTACAAAAGCGGTCGCGGCACTATCAGCCATGCGATGCCTGCTTTCATGTTACAAAAGTCACTTTAAAATAGGCAAAAGTTGAATTATCATGAAAATACAGTTTTTACAAATTAAACCGAATGCTTAAGTTTCAAATATTTGCAAAACTCAAGCATTCGGGAACACCAAATCATTTTACCCATAAGGAAGAGCAGAATAATGGAAAAAATCGCAAATATTGCAAGAGCAAAAACAAACGGCAGTTTTTCTAACAATGTTGCATTTGTTAATTTTGAATATTCAGCCCAAAACCTGTTTACCGCAGACGGCAAAAATCCGCAGCCATGTTTTGAAAATTTTTCAATTAACCAGCTTTTAGGCGAGTTTTTGGGCAGCGATGCGGATTTTTCTTCTTATAACGCGCAAAACTTTTCTTTTATGGGTACAGGCTGGCAGTCCTGGGATGCCGGCTGGGAAGTACAGCCCGGCGAAGCCTATCCGAAATACAGGCGCGCCCTAATACCGGCTTTTGCAAAATATATCGATGTGCCATGCACGCCGAAAGAAAAATACAGCCCGGATTTTTTGCAGGGAAAATTCATAATTTATTTGCGCTGGGGCAGCCGGTATCTTGTAATTGCATCCGCCGGCAAAAATACGGCGCCGGTGCGCTATACGGTAAACCGCGCAGATTCTTCGATTAACTGCTTTGTTTACGCCAAAAACAAAACTTACCAGCCCTGCGAAACCGTTGCCAAGCTTTGCGTATTTTTTGCGCCCAATTTTTTTGCGCTTAAACAGTGCATTTTTGAATTGTTTCACGACAGCCGTTTTGACGACCTTAGTTTTTTGGGCGAACGCTGCGGCGGATGGGAATCGTGGTACAACCATTACAACAAAATTGACCAGAACCTGATTCTTGAAGATCTGGAAGCTTTGGGTAAAACCGAAAATTTCATAAAACTTTCGTACATTGACCAGAACAAACCGGTAGTTTTTCAGATTGATGACGGCTGGCAGCAGGCAACCGGGCAATGGGAAATTAATACGGAACGTTTTCCTGACGGATTGAAAAGCATTACGGACAAAATTCGCGCCAAAGGCTATGTGCCCGGCTTGTGGATTGCGCCTTTTATCTGCGATTACCGCGCCGATTTTGTTCAGCAGCACAAAGACTGGCTTTTGCGCGACAAAAAAGGAAAGCCGGTACCCGCAGGGTTCAATTTTGCGTGGGGCGCACGCGGCGGAAAATATCAGCCTGCAAAGGCTTTCAACTATTTTTGCTGGGATTTGAGCAAGCCCGAAGTAATTGATTTTGTTGACGGTCTGATGGAAAAACTTGTAAACCAGTGGGGTTTTGGTTATATAAAACTGGATTTTCTGTTTGCCGGTATGCTTGACGGTGCTTTTGCCAGCGGCGGCGCGGCTTTTGAGCACTATAAAAAGGCGATGGAAGTTTTAACCAGACGCAAGATTGCAAAAGACGGCAGCAGGGTTGCATATTTGGGCTGCGGAATGCCGTTTGAAGCTTCGTACCAGTATTTGCCGTTGTCGCGGATTGGAACGGACACGAAGGAACACTGGGACAGCAAAGACATGAAAATGCTTGATTTTTGCGGCCGCCCAAGCGCATGGATTAATATGAAAGACACTTTGGGACACGCTTTTTGGAACGGCGCGGTTTTTTGCAACGACCCGGATGTTATTTTTGTGCGCGAAGAAAATTGCAGCCTGAATATTGAAGAAAAACTGACAATTGCGCTGGTAAATTATATTTTTGCCGGTCAGATGATGTATTCGGACGACCCGGCAAAGTTTGCTGGCGGCGGCGAAGCTGAACTGAATAAAAAAATCGTTGAATTGTATAAAAATCTTGAAGGCGTTGAGTTTGGTTTGCGCAACATTGAAAAAGACGTTTATATAATTTTCAGCAAAGATGCAAACTATTGCGGCTGCATAAACCTAAGCGATGCAGAATTCCCGGTAAGTTCCGGCGATTTGCGCGCAATTATGGCAGAAGAACTGGACAAAAACTTTGCCGAAAACAATTTTGAACTTGTGCATGGTTCTGCCGGCGTATTTGAAGCCGTGGACGGAGATACGTTTATAGTATCAGCCCACGCCACCACAATTTTTTCAGTACGCTAGTTTTTGCAAATTTGAAAAAATAGAAAGCCCCGCTATAAAACCGGCGGGGCTTTTGCTTTTACAGAAGACCTTTATTTTACTTTCCAGCCCAGCATACCTTTGCCTTCGCTTGAAAACACTGCACAAATTTTCAGCATTGTCTTGCCGCTTACGGCAAAACGCTGGCTGTATCCGTTTTCGTCAATCTGCCTTAAGCCCTGATCTGCCACTTCTTCAAATGGCTGCCCTTTATCCATTTTCAGTTCAAGTATAAACACCGTGTCCGCGGTGTTAAGTATTACATCGCTTCTGCCGCAAACTGATTGAAGTTCACTTACCACGTTAAAACCGGTCAGGCGGAACATTAAGTGGGTAACCGATTCATAGTAGTTTTCGCACATGTCTTTTTTTACGATGGTTGGCAGGTCAGCTATGGCTGCCTGTATCATGCCCAGCATTTTGTCTGTATCGCGGGCTTCAATTGCATCGCATAAATTGTCAATTGCCAGCCCCATGTCGTCATCAGGCACTTTTGCAAACTTTTTAAGCAATACATTTAAGAATCCTGATTCTATCTCCATGTTCGGGAAATCCAATGTGTAGATACGGCGAGGTTCAGAAAAACCCTTAATTGTCAAATATCCGCTCTGATAAATAACCGGCAGCATATTCTTGCTGTCCGGATCGTAGTTCATAAAGTCATTTTCCCTTGCCTTTCTTCCATTTACTAAAGAAGAAAGCACCAGAGGCTGATTCTGTAATGTCTTTATCAAAACAGTTGGTGTTGCAGTTTCAAACCAGTATGAACCAAAATCCTTAAAATAGAAGCATTTCAAAAGACAGAATGGATTATAAACACCTTCTACATCATGCGCAAAATGGTAGCCGTCATACATTTTAGCAAGTCTTGATTTTGTCTCTTCATAATTAATCTTTCTCTTTAGAGAAAGAGCTTCTATTTCCGGTTTAAAATATTCTTCAAGTTCACTTTCAGTTATTCCACAGATTGAAGAAAAGTCTTCACTT
This sequence comes from Treponemataceae bacterium, assembly GCA_024402495.1. Classification (GTDB taxonomy): domain Bacteria; phylum Spirochaetota; class Spirochaetia; order Treponematales; family Treponemataceae; genus UBA1240. The sequence goes on along the minus strand of JAKSTR010000059.1, from coordinate 4,916 downwards.
AATGAAATATCGTTTAATTGATTAAGTCCGCTGAAAATGTTTACGTGAGAAACCTTGGTAATGCCGGTTATGAATAAAAACTTTATATACTGGTCACTGTCCTTTAACGGGCTGTAAAACGCACGCAAAATCTGCCGGTTCTGTTCTTCGCAGTCTGAATACAGGGCATCTAAAATCGGTTTATCGTACTCGTCTATAAGAATTACAACCTGCTTTCCAGTTTTTCTATAAATTTCTTCCAATAAAACAGCGAATCTTCCGCCAAAGTTATCTTTATCAATCGGCGCAACATCATGCTTTTTTTCAAAATCACTAAGCAGAATGTTGATATGGCTTATTAATGTTTCAGTTCTTTCAAAGCTGTTACCGCCAAAACTGATTTTAAGCACCGGGTACTCTGTCCAGTCCTGTTCCAGCCGTTCCAGTGCAAGACCAGTAAAAAGTTCCTTTTTGCCTAAAAAATATGCTTCCATTGTGGAGATTAAGAGGCTTTTTCCAAACCGGCGCGGACGACTTAAAAAGTATGGCTTACCTTCCGTAGCAAGCTTATAAATTAAATGCGTTTTATCTACATAAATGCAGTCGCGTTCTCGTAAATCTTCAAATGTCTGAATGCCGATTGGCAAAAGCCGCTTTTTTCCCATGTGTTCAGTATAGCACATTACGCATTATTTTTCTGTTGAAAATTATAGCAAAAAGAAGATGTCGAAAATCATAAGCTTGTCCAATTACTTAAAGTGACATAAGAAATAATGTAAATTCTGATTCAACATGACTTTCTTACTACTGTGCGCACAACGTGTTATATTTTGATTGAGAGGTACATTTATGACTGTAAATATCAATATAAAAACTGATAGTGAACTAAAAAAACAGGCAGAATCTCTTTTTACCGATTTGGGAATGAATATGACAACTGCATTCAACATTTTTATGCGTCAGGCAGTTCGTGAAAACCTCATTCCATTCGAAATCACCCAAGATCCATATTCTCTTGAAAAAGCAGTCTCTGATTCCCGCCGCAAACCAAATTTACACGGTCCGTTTTCTTCTGCCGAAGATGCCGTTACTTCCATGCTGAAGGATTAATTGTACAGCATTGTTTATACAAACCGCATGAAGCATGATGCAAACTTCATATTTAATAGAGAAAAAGTTACTAAATCTCATTTCTAAAAGCATAAATGACTCTTGTTTGCAGGATTACTACAAATACAGCGATTTTAGACGAAGAAAACAAGAAATTTAACAAATATAGAGCTTTCGCCTACTATGTTCAAAGAAATGCTTATTCACAATAACGATTGTTATCAGAATAGTATTTATCTATAAAGTCGTTCAAAAGAGACAATTCAGTTTCACTTAATTCTTTGTTTGCGATTTTTTTCTTTTTATAGACGTCTAAATGAATTGCTTTTCCTATTGCGTAACCTAAATCATCTAAATCTTGATTTGATATTTTATCGCGCGATACATTTATTTCACAATCATCTAAAATATTGACAAGAATATTTTTTATTTTTATACAAGGAAATAAATAAGGGATCTTTAAGCTGACTCCAGGAATAAGAATATTTTTCAGGTATATACGTGATTCTTGATACAAATTTATATTCTTCCCAAAAAATAAATAAGTTGTACCTGTAATAAAAATATTTTTTTCCTCTACTCTACAGAAATATAACCTTGATTCATACATTATATTTTTTGCAATAGCTAAAATCTCATCTTCAGATAAATCATAAAAAATATCTTCTCCTGATTCATACAATATATGCCCATAACTTTGGAATTTCCTATTTAACTCATCAGGATTTGATATAATACTTACTTCTTCTTCAAAATTATCAAACTGACCATCATAAACTTGAAGAATATCATCATCTTCATAAAAATATTCTCTATTCATGTCGAGTAAATCCTCTTGTTCCGATGAGAGCAAACCAATTGTTAATATTGAAATTGTGTCATCTTCCCCTAACAAATTTTCAAACGGATCCTCTTTTTCAGCCAATAAATCTTGGTAATATTCTTCATCGATTAAATCTTTTTTTTCATAGTTTGGATTAAATATGAAAGAAGCTTCATTTAAAAAATCATCTGTACTATTATATGTATAATCATCAAATAACAAGTCATAACAAATCTCTAATTTTGAAACAAATCTATTATTACTATTGTTCATTATTTTTGTGACTATATTTTTTTTAGATTTACCATCATTAAAAGAAAAATCTATTTTATTTGTGAGTATATTTTTGTCCAAATACTCGATTATATTTTCAATGCTTTTAAATATTTCAAGAATTTTGTTTTTTTCTAGGATAACTGTTGTTCCTTCTATAAAATCAGTATTCTCTAACTCAGATATGCATACATAGTTACTATTTTTATTTAACTCTATTTCAATCATTTTATTTGAATCTTTATAATCTACAGTTTTAATTGTTACTGTATCAGTCAGCAAAAACGACGAAAGAAAACCTATTCCAAAATGCCCAATTGGTTTATAGTTAAAATGATAATCTTGAGATTTATAGAATGATTTACCGACACATAAAAAGTACTTTTCAATAACATTTAATGACATTCCTATACCATTATCCTTAATATAAAAATGTTCATTATCAATGCTAATTTCAATACTTGGAAGAAAATGATTTTGTTTGATTTCTGACATAACAGAGACTGCATCAATGGAATTTTGAATTAATTCGATTAACGCATGTCTAGAATCAGAATAGAGATTCTCTCCCATTAACAAAGATGATATTGATAGATAATCCATGTATTGTTTTAGAGGCTTTACGCATACATCATTCTGAACTACTTGATGTATTATTTGAGAGCGCAATGGAAGAAAATATTTAGTATCCTCAATATTGTTTGCTATTATCTCAGCTATTTCTTTTTCTACTGATTCAAAAAAATTAAATAAAAGATTTGTTACTTTTGAATTATTTGTTTCTGCTTCAAATCTGATTTCAATTAATAATTTACCTGATGAAGTATTTCTGAAAATATGATTAAAATCTCGAATGCTTATTTGTTTTTCCCATTCCTCAACACTTTTTTCATAGTTAATGTTTTTATGAAATTCAGATTTTAATAAATCATAAACAAAAGAAGGAGCTCTTTGTCTATCAAAATCTATAAAATCAGATAATCGTAATATAAAACAAATGAACCAAAGATTTACTTGATCTGAGCCGAAAGTTTTTTTCTGTCGAATATTCTTCTTAATCCAACTGATATCTTTATTATGAGAAATGTCAATATTTATAATATCAGGTCTTGAATCGAACCCATTTATATCAAATAGGATTTTATTAAAAAGTTTCTCATCATTTATATAATCTTTGGATCGTTCATGATGATTTAGTCTTATGTCTTCAATTTGGTCAAAACATATTTGATCCAATTGAAAGGAAGCCATTCCAATATCATGTGTTAGAGCAGAAAAAAGCATAAGTGCTATTTCTGCATCATTATATTTACTAATTTCTAGAGGCAACAAATCATACATAAATTCCGCAACCCGAAATGAATGCTGTATATCATGATTTGTAAAATGAGGGAAAGTATTATTTACTTTTGCTAAAATATTTTCACATATATTCGATACAGTATTAATATTTCCAATTAATTTGTCTGCGGAAGAACGTCGTTTTAATTCAGCATATAATCTTATTTCTTCAATTTTTTTATTCATTTTAAAATCCTCATCACTTAATATATATCAATGCATCCTTTCTCTAAATTTTCATATATAGTTAAATACAAATTTTCCAAACTATTACCTGATATTGTATATCATAGTTTTAGTGATTTTCTTTTAACAATTGTAACTCATCTATGAGTTCCTGCATTTTTTCTGGAAGTTCATTGTTTTCATACGGAATAGTATGAGAACAAAATTTATCCAACATATAAGGAGGATCAAAATATTCATTATCTCTTACTAGTGGATATACAAAAGATTTCTCACAATAATCAACATACGTTTTGTCTAATTTATGCCAATATTCAGGGTTGAAAAATGTTCTTTCAGAATAAGAAAATATAATTCTATTTACAAAATTTTCGAAATTATCTTTCAGTAAATTTTTAATGTATAATCTATATTTCTTAAAAAAAGAAAATGAAACAACCGTATAACCATAATAATCAAACAATGAAAAACAAAAAATAGTATTCTGATCTTTTTCAACTATTAATTCAGGATAAAATAATTTTAAATCGACTATTGTTAAACAAGCTAATTCATACTTCTTATTAACTACATAACATAAAAAATCATAGTCATCCAACTTGTTATTCGAAATATCTTTATACATTTTATCTACTAGATATTTCATATAATCTTGTTCATGTTTATCGGTTTCGAAAGAGAATAATCTTGACTTATATTTGTTGAATACCGATAGATTATTTTTTATATATTTCATAATTTCATCTATGTCTCTTTTATCTGAATACTGATACGAAGCTTCTCTAAAAAATAATAATATATTGTGTCTTAGAAGATATGGTTTAAAGTTTCCATTTTCAATTTCTTCAAAAATTTGTGTATCATGTTTATTACAAAATCCCTTAAAAACAGAAGCTTCTCCTATTCCATATTTTTTGAATTTTACGGACTTTGTAAAATAAGATTTTAGCGAATTTGTTCCTTTATCAATACCTATGATTCTTTTATACTTATCTGATATAGATTCCAAAACAGTTTTTCGTTGTAATGAATGTGATAAGATTGCTAGTTCTTCACAATCCGGACATAAACACTGAAATTTTTTACCAGATTGTTTACTCATACCTTTACTATACAACGATAATAATTCTTGAATATCGGAATCCATAATTATTTCCCTAATTTTTCACAAAGTGGTAAAAGTTGTTCGATTGCGGCTACTATG
>JAKSTR010000058.1 GCA_024402495.1 Treponemataceae bacterium | reverse complement strand
GGTAGTCGTTCTTTGTAACCATGTGGCGTCCGTCCTGTCCAAGACCACCAACTTCCAAAGTTGCCCATACTGGGTCTCCAGAGAAAAGCTGGTTGTAGCTTTCGATACGGGCGAAGCGAACCATGCGGAACTTCATAACGATGTGGTCAACAAGTTCCTGTGCCTGTGATTCTGTAAGAACGCCGTTTTTCATATCGCGTTCGATGTAGATGTCGAGGAATGTTGATACACGACCAACTGACATAGCTGCACCGTTCTGTGTTTTGATGGCGGCAAGATAACCGAAGTAAAGCCACTGGAAAGCTTCTTTAGCTGTTTTAGCAGGTTTAGAAATATCGTAGCCGTAAGCTGCAGCCATTTCTTTCATCTGTTTAAGGCATTTAATCTGTTCAGAGATTTCTTCGCGAAGGCGGATAACATCTTCTGTCATTGTACCGTTGCCGGTGTTTGCTTTATCAGCTTCCTTGCATTTGATAAGGTAATCAATACCGTAAAGAGCGATACGGCGGTAGTCACCAACGATACGACCGCGGCCGTATGTATCAGGAAGACCTGTCAGAAGGTGTGCAGAACGGGCTCTGCGGATTTCTGGTGTGTAAACATCAAAAACTGCGTCGTTGTGTGTTTTGTGGTATTTTGTGAAGATTGTTTTAAGTTCGTCACTTACTTTGTAACCATACATTTCGCATGACTGAACAGCCATGTTGATACCACCGTAAGGCATGAAAGCACGTTTGAGAGGTTTGTCTGTCTGAAGACCTACAACCTGTTCAAGATTTTTACCTTCTTCGCAGATATATCCGGGAGCATGGGCTGTGATACTTGTTACAGTATCTGTATCCATGTCAAGAACACCGTTCTTGTCGTGTTCTGCCTTCTGGAGCTTCATAAGTTCACTGAAGAGCTTTTTTGTAGCTTCTGTTGGACCAGCCAAGAACTTTTCGTCACCTTCGTAAGGTGTGTAGTTGGCCTGGATAAAGTCGCGAACGTTTACTTCGCTTGTCCACAAACCTTTTGGGTTAAATCCTGCCCATTCCGGTCTCATTTCCATGTGTAAACCTCTTTGTATATTTGATAGCCGCATAAATCCGCGGCAAGAACCTTTGGAACATAAATTCCGACAGTTAAAGAATCCGGTGTTTTGTTGACAACAAAACGAACGCTTTAACGCTTTATGTTTTTTTTGCAGGCTTCCGCTTGCAAAAGAAAACTTGCGATTTTTTTATTTTTTTTGAAAACTTTTGCTAAAGTTTTTCTTTATCTATGTAAACATTCTTTTGCGATTTATGCAAGGGGATTTTAAAGATTTTTTGTACTAATTACAATTTTGGTTTCCCTTCATTTTTATAAAACGAACAAATGCACGCCCCACCGCCGGGTCTGTCATTTTTCCGTTTTTCAGCTGAAGTGAAAAATTTTTACAGTTGCGCCACTTTGCCTAAACGTTTACAATTAAGCTATGTTTTCTGCAAATTTTACCATAAAACGCGCATTCTGCGGCTTTTATGTTTTAAATAATAAATGCAAGTACACAAACGGGGCAAAACATGAAAAATAGACAGACAAGCCCGGAATTTTTCAAAAGCATCCGCGCAATCTGTGCAGGCGGAACTGCGGTTTTTTACTGCGCCTGGGCATTTTGCGGCAGCGCCTACCCCTGCATTCTGCGCAGCCAGAATTCGGTATTTGCACAGGGCATTTTTTTATTTCTGCGCCCGTGGCTGCCGCTTTTAATAGCCAGCATTTTCGGCATTTATTCTGCGCGGCTTTTTAAAATTTCTGCATTGAACCAGTATTTGAAAAACCAGACCAACGCACTGCTGCTGCCGGCAGTTTTGGGCTTAGCTGTTTTTATGCCAGTACAAAGCTATTTTGCCGTAAAGCATAATTTCGCATTCGGCATTTTAGACACCCTGCCCCAAGATTTTTCGTTTTTTTCAAACTACAAGAATTTTTTTACGCACATAAGCGATTTTACCGGCGCCGACGGCTGCTTTGCCAGCGGCGTTTATGGCGTTTTATTCAACTTTTTTGTCTTTTCGCTTCTGGTACTTGTGCCCGCAATGATTTTGAAAAGCAGAAGTTACCACGCAATTTCGCCTTTGTGGCTTGCCGTAATTTTTGTAATTGCCGCCGCCCTTTTATGGCTTTTGCCGCAGGGTCTTTTTGCGGTATTCAATTTCAGCAAAATTCTTGCCGGCTGGCTTTTAGGCTTTTTTGTACTTAACCGCAGCGAAGTTTCAAGCACCCTGAAAAACATCCGGCACTGGCTTGCGGCACTGGGCGGCGCGCTGGGCGTTTGCTACGTTTATATAGAAATGAACGGCATTCTTTCTGCCACAGGCACAAAAGCGCTGGAAGCCGTTTACTGCATGACGGCATTTTGCGGCGTATTCGCTCTGGCAAAACGGTATTTTGACAAACCAAGCGCTTTCAGCAGCACATTCAATCCGCTGTTTTTCATAAGCTTTTATTTTTGCCAGATGCTAAGCGTAATTTTTGCCTGCATTTTTCTGAATTTTATAACAAACAGCGTTTTTGCATTCTGCCTTACGCTTGCCGCTACATTGTGCGGAATAATCTGCCTGCATCTGATATTTAAAAACTTCGGTGCATTACGAATTTTTTTAGGAATTAAACTTTTTGGAGAAACAAATGAAAATTGAAGACGCACAAAACTTACTTGCAAAGTATGTAACATCCAACACATTGCAGCGCCACTGCAAAACTGTTTCCGTTGTTTTAAAATACTGGGCAAAATACATCAAAGACCCCAACCCCGAATTCTGGGAATGTGCCGGGCTTTTGCACGACATTGATTACGAAAAATATCCTGACGAACACTGCGTAAAAGCCGCAGAAATTTTTGCAGAAGAAAAAGCCAATTTTGAAGGAATTACAGACGAACTTGTACACGCGGTACAAAGCCACGGCTGGAACATCTGCTGCGACGTTTCTCCGGCAAACACAATGGAAAAAATCCTTTATACAATAGACGAATTGACCGGTCTGATTTTTGCCTGCGCAATGGCGCGCCCCAGCCGCAGCGTAATGGATATGGAAGCAAAATCCGTAGTGAAAAAGTTTAAAACCCCGGCATTTGCCGCAGGCTGCAACCGCGACGTTATAAGCGCCGGCATGGAAATGATGAAAGCCGAAATACCGGAACTGACGGATGCAGACATCATTCAGCACTGCATACTTGCAATGCGCGGCAACGCCGCAGAACTTGGCGTGGGCATGATTATGCCGGGCTTTAACCTGTAGGCAAAATGCGTTTAAGCCTGCTACGAAAAATTTTTTAATATTTCAATAATTTTAGGTTTTCAGTTTTGCGTGCAGCAAGCACAATAAATAGAAGAAAACCTTAAAAAATGCGCCCTAATACCCGAACGGAGGATTTTTTGAAAAAGTTAGTTTTTATTTTATTTTTTTCTTCAATTTTTACAAATATCTTTGCCGCCGGGCAGCTGGACACAAAAAACAAAGGCGAACTAAACGTTTACGGCTGCTGCGAAGAAGCCTATCTTGTTGCCGCCTGCCAGAAATTTGAAAAAATGTACGGCATAAAAACCCATTACCAGCGGCTCAGCACCGTAGAAGCCCTTGAAAGAATTGCCGATGCCCACGGTACACCAAGCGCAGACATCTGGTTTGGCGGCACCACCGACCCGTTTAACGAAGCGGCAACAAAAGGACTTTTGCTGCCATACGAAGCCAGAAATGCCTGCCATCTGACGGAAAAACTTTACAAAGACCCGCAGAACCGCTGGTACGGCATTTATCTGGGAATTCTGGGCTTTTACTGGAACAAGACAGAACTGCGCCGCCTGAAACTTGATCCGCCCAAAGACTGGGAAGATTTAATAAATCCCAAGTATCAGGGACTGATTGCATTCGGTTCGCCAAAAACTTCCGGAACGGGGCGCATGGTTGTAAACACAATCGTGCAGCACCGCGGCGAAGAATCGGCAATGGCATATTTTAAGAAACTTAACAAAAACGTAGCATTCTATACCGAATCCGGCATAACGCCGGCAAAACTTCTTGCAACCGGCGAAGTTGTCATTGGAATAGGTTTTCTGCATGACGCCCTTTGCCAGATTGTAGACTACAATTACGACAACATCGGGCTTACCGTACCGTACAGCGGCACGTCTTACGAAATCGGGCCGGTTGCAATTCTTGCAGGCTGCAAAAATGAAGAAAATGCGAAGAAATTTATAGAATTCGCCCTTTCGCCGGACTGCGTAAGCCTTGCCCAAAAGAACGGTTCTTACCAGCTTTTGCTTCTGGACAATGCGCCGCCGGTAAAAGCCGCCATATCCGCCGGTCTGGAAAAAACCGCAGACATCGGCTACGATTTTGAAGACGCACGCCTGAACGGCGAAGATTACTGCAATATGTTTTTTCAAACCATCAGCGAAGACAACTGACAGTTTTAAGCCCGGCTACCGTACCCAAATTTGCGGCGCAAAAAGTGGATTAAAAATTCCCTAAAATCCATTTTCAGAATTCCGATAATCAAAAGCGACAAATAAGAAGCAGACATTTGCGCTTTTTTTCACTCGGAGTTTATTGAATGAATCGCTCAGAAAAGTTTTCTATTCCTTTAGGTTTTGTACTAGAAGCTTGTGCAATATTTTTTATCTGCGCCATTTTAATGCAGTTTTTCGCTTATGGTGCAGCCCAGCCGCCGGTATTCAAAATAGGCGCCGTTCTTTTTAGCGTTTACGGATTTTCTTCCATTTTAGTACCGGTTTTTTTATTTGTTGCAGGCCTTTTACTTTTCTTCAAAATGTACACATTCCGCTCAAGCGTTTATTTGGGCGCTTCTGTTGTGCCGTTTGCAAGCGTAGTTTTTGCAGAACGCATTGCAAAATACCTGCTTGCCACCGATAATTCTGCCCTGCTGAACTTTAAAGTTGCCGCAGTATTCGTAATCTGCGCACTTCTGGTTGCAATTGAATACCTTTTAATTGGTATTCTGGCAGACTTTTTAAGCCTTAAGCGCGCAGAAAACGCCGCAAAAGATGCAGAAACTGAAGAAATTCACGATGATTTTGCAGAAAAAAGCGCCTTTGCCAAAACTGAAAAGGCAGAAAAAGCCGCAGAACCCAGAATTGAAGAAAAAACAAAAACCGAACATGAAGCAGATTCTGCAAAAACCGAAGAAAGTGACATCGGGTTTACGCCGAAAGGCATAATTGAAAAAGTTCAGATTGAAGAAGCTGCCGCCGCCCAGAACGAAGCACAAAACGCCGAATCAGGCGAAGAACGCGAAGACGAATACCGTTCGCCGTTTACAGTGCCAAGTTTTGTACCATACAAGGAACAGATTGCACAAAAAGGCGAAGCCTGGAACAACTATAAAGACGTTGGCGATTTTGTTCAAAAACCGCAGCCCGGCGCAAAACAGGAAGCCGCAGAACCTGCTGAAGCAGAACCGCAGCCTGCACCAGCCGAAGAAACCGCCGAAAAACCTGAAGATACGCCGGTTTTTGTAAACTTTAAGCGCATAATCAACCCCGGCGAAAAAGTTCTGCCCGAAAACCACCCGGACCAGATTGAAAAAACTGACGGCGCAGAAGATTTAACCGAAGAAAATCCTGCACAAAACGATTCGCCGGTTTCTGAAAATTACGAAGGAAGCACCCAATACGAACCGGAAGCCGAAGCTGACGACACACCTTCAATTTTTACGCCTTCTAAACCGGCAAGTGCCGCAAGTACCGCCGCAGTTGCCAGCGTTTTAGCCGCAACCCAGCCAAAAACCGAAGAAAATCCGTCTTTGGATATTTTGCGCCAGCAGCTTTCTTCTGCACCGGCAACCCACGAAGAAATTGTTACTCCAGCCGGAAACATTGCCGAAGCCGCAAGAACTTACGAAGACCAAACCCCGGTTGCATTAAGCACGGACAATCTTACAAGCCAAAGCGAAGCTGCCTTCCTGCAAAATCCTTTTGCACCGATTCAGCCGGAAAATCTGGAACCGATACCGGCTTTTGACGATGAAGAAGACGAACCGGTACAAGATTTTTTTGGCGGTATTGAAGCAAACGGAAATATTGTCCCTGATGCCGAAGAAAAAGCCGCAGAACCAGCCCCAAACAGCTTTGCAGACGATGATATTGAAGCCAACGACGACGTTGAACAGGTTCTTGATGATGAAGATTTTTCCGAACCCGGCGAAATCAGCCCTTTAACAACCGATGACGTAAGCGTTGCCGAAGAAGAAGCCTTTAAAACGCTGCCAAAAGCTTTGGACATTCAGCCGGAAGAAGCCGTGCCGGTTTACGAAGATGAAACGGAAAACGAAGAAATCTCGTTAGAAATTGACGAAGACGAAGATTTTGAAGAACCCGTAATCAGCGCTTTTGATTATGATGACACCGAAGAAACTGAAAAAAAGAACGACGGTTTTTCCAGCAGCAATTTTTTAGGTAACGGGCTTGGAAACCCGAACCGCCAGATTGACGATCTTGAAAGCGCCGACGAAGATGAAGAAATTGAAGAAGTTGACGAAGTGCCGAGCATTGACCAGCTTTTGGAAAAAACAGTTCCGGGGTCTTCATTTGGGACAATAAAACCGGCACCAGCCCCGGTTCTGCCAGAAGAAGAAACTGAAGAACCAGACGACGAAACAAACGGTGACCTTGAACCGGCAGAAGATTTTGATGCCGCAGAAAACGAAATTGAAACCGGCGATGAAGACGATGAAGACATTAGCGATTCTGACTATGAAGAACCGGCTGAAGAAACAGCCGAAGCCGGTGAAACCGCCGCACCAAAACCAGTAAAACCGGTAATGGCCTATTCAATTCCGGCAGAAGGTCTGCTTGAAACCTATCCTGACAACCAGTACTGGATAATTGACGCCGAAACCCAGCGCGCCGCAAATATCTTAAAGCAAACCCTGTCAGAGTTTAAGATTGAAGCAGAAGTTACAGGCATCCGCAAAGGGCCGGTAATTACAATGTTTGAAATCCTTCCTGCACCGGGCGTTAAACTGAACCGCATCGTTGCACTGCAGGACAATATTGCCCTTCGCCTTGCGGCTTCCAGCGTACGTATCGTTGCGCCAATTCCGGGCAAGCACGCCGTTGGTATTGAAGTGCCAAACAAAGAACGCGCAATCGTTGGTTTTAAGGAACTGATTGATAACGATTCGCCGCTTTTTAACAAAATGGAAATACCTGTAGTTTTAGGTAAGGACATTACGGGCGAAGCAAAACTTCTGGATCTTGCCGCAACACCACACCTTTTGATTGCAGGTTCTACAGGTTCAGGTAAATCAGTTTGCGTTAACACAATGATTCTTTCTATTTTGTACAAACGTTCGCCGCAGCAGGTTAAAATGATTTTGATTGACCCCAAAATCGTTGAACTGAAACTATATAACGACATTCCGCATCTGCTTACGCCGGTTATTACCGAACCGAAAAAAGCATTTCAGTCGCTTCAGTATTGTCTGTGCGAAATGGAACGCCGCTATGCGCTGCTTGATCACATGGGCGTGCGCGACATTAAAAGCTACAACAAGCGCATTGACGAACGCCATATTGCAAACGAAAAACTGCCGTATATCGTAGTTATTATTGATGAATTTGCAGACCTTATGGCGACAACCGGCAAGGAACTTGAATCTACCGTTTCGCGCCTTGCAGCCATGAGCCGCGCCGTCGGCATTCACCTTGTTCTGGCAACCCAGCGCCCAAGCGTAGACGTAATTACAGGCCTTATCAAGGCAAACATTCCAACCCGAATTGCCTTTATGGTTGCCGCCAAAATGGACAGCCGCATCATTATTGACCAGGTTGGTGCAGAAAAACTTCTGGGCAAAGGCGATATGCTTTATGCTTCCGCAGTCGATCCGTTCCCGGTACGCATTCAGGGTACTTACGTTACCGAAAACGAAGTTGAAAACGTTGTAGAATACGTTAAGCGTTTTGGCGAGCCGGAATACATTGACGAAGAGATTTTCTTTGAAGAGGAAGAAGAAGAGCCGGAACAGAGCCTTTTTATGGAAGGAGAAGATCCGCTTTATGAAAAGGCTTTGGACATTGTCCTTCAGGCTGGCAAAGCTTCGGCTTCGTACATTCAGCGCAGGCTTAAAATTGGCTATAACCGCGCCGCACGTCTGGTAGAAGAAATGGAAGACCGCGGAATCGTAGGTCCTGCAAACGGTTCAAAACCGCGCGACGTTATCCACGTGCCAAGCCGCCCAAGCCCGGCAAGCACAGGCGAAATTGAATAAAAATTAAGCCTTCGGTCTTTGGTAAAACGCCCGTTTTAATAATTGAAAGATTTTAGCAATTCGGGCGCAAGTACGCAAAAAATACAAAAAAAACAGAATATTCATAAAAAAAGTCATGCAGAAACCTTTTCTTTCTGCATGACTTTTTTTATTTTTTCAGCCTGAAAAATAACCTGCGCCCGGCAGCCGATTTGTTAACCAAAATCAGATTCCGAAGCAAGTTCGGGATGACAAAACTTTGAAATACGACGTTCAGGCTAAATATAATTTTTCACTTCTTTATGCTGAACCATATTCTGCTGGCTTGCGATAAAGTAGCTGCCCACAATTGAAGTAACGGCATCAATTACCGCGGCAGCAGAACACAAAAAGAACGCCGCAGCCTTGATAATCAAATAACCGTTTTCAAAACCGCTGCCGTAAAGGGTACACATTACAGCAAGCCCGATAAAGGCACTTTGCGTCGGCATGGAACCAAGCAGAAAAGATATTACAAATGCAGTTCCCAAAATCCACGGAATATCCTGCCAGATACCCAAATCCGAATAGGATTTAAGGATAACCAGAAACGACGCAGACATAATTAAAGCCGCGCCGCCGCGGGCAAACACGCTGAAAACCGGCATACAAACCGAACTGATTTTTGTATCAATTCCCAGGCTTTCACGGGCGTGGCGCAAACTTACGCCAAGCGTAAGGTTATAGTCGCCGCTAAAAAACGCCGTAATAACGGAAGCAACCGAAGCAAAAATTACGCGGTACGGGTGTTTTTCGTGCAGACAGAGACGCATAACCAGCGGATACAAAATCAGCACAACCAGAACCACGTCAATTGAAACAAGCAGGATTAAAAACCGGAACGACGGATTGCCTATAACTTCCTTAAAGCTGAAAAACCATACGCAGGAAACCGCAACAAGTCCAACCGCCATCATGTCAATAAAAAAGCAGATTACCGCATAGCTGACCCGCGCAACCGAATCAAAAAGCGTAAGCATGGGCTTAGATCCGCTGCGGTCGGCAGCAGCACCGGCGCCGGCAAAACCGGCAAAAACCAGAAGCGGCAGAAGGAATTTTCCGTCCAGAAAGCTGTCAAAATTGGAAAGCGGTACAAGTTTCAGGATATTTGAAAAAACGTCCAGAGTATAAAGCTGGGCAACTTCTTCAATTGCAATTGGCAGACGCGGCGGTTTTGCAATTATTACCGAAAGCGCCCCGATAATCGTCAGGATTGCAGTAGAAATTACGGAAAAACAAATAGTTAAAACCGCAGTTTTAAACAAAGACTTGTTAACACGCAGTTCAAAAACGGCAACCGTCATTGTAAAAAACAGCAGCGGCAAAAGCGCATAGCGCCCGGCGCGAATAGAAAAATCGCACAGATAATTTATAACAACAGCAGCACTTTCATTCGTTCCCTGCATTAAAAGTGCCATGCAAATGCCAAGGGCACAACCAATCAAATATTTTAACCAAATTTTCATAAAGGCAGAATATAGAACATTTTAAGCATGGTCAACGGCTTTGTGATTGAGAACTTTTGCCACTTGCTTTATACTGTTTTTTATGAAGAAAACTACTTTAATTGCCGGCAAAGATTATCCGGCCGGCACAACATATTCCAATTTTGCAGCAAATGCAGAACGCAACGTTTTAATAACACTGCCAGCCGGTGTAGAAATTGAAGCCACCGGGCATAACGGCACAATTACATGGAACAGACCATCGCCAATTTCGGCACGCAGCCTGATTTTAAAAGCACTTAACGATTATAAAAGCCTTGATGAAGTAATATTAGTTTTTGATGCCCAGTTTAACGCACCGGATTACGCCCTTTGCGACATTGAAAGTTTCAGCAAAGTATGCGACGAGCTTATTTTGGGCTACAGCTACATAACCCAGGAAGTTTTGAAGCAGTTTGAAAAACAGAACAGCGGAAGACTGGTTTTTGTCCTTAAATACATGCCGACTTTTGCAAATCCGGTAAAAACAGGCCCGGAAATTCGCCCGGCAAGCATACCGCTGGCAGTTGCCCAGGAAGCCTTTATTGCAATGGCAGAAAACTTTGCCGCCCGCGCCGAAAACCAGAACAAGCAGTATCAGATTACGCTTGTGCGCGCAGACAGCAACAGCGACAGCGAAATTTGCACATGGCTTTTCAGCTATCTGGACGAACTGCAAAACCGCAAAACTACCGGCTGGCTTAAACCCGGCAGCAAAACGGGCAAAGTTTTTTCTTTCTTAAAGTAGTTTAAAAGGCTGTTTGCGGTTTGCAGGCAGCCTTTATAATTATTCAGCCTGAAAATTTTCAATTTTACGATTTTATAATGCAAACATTTTTAGAACTTTTTACAGCTGCGGAACTGACAATTCCGGTAATGCTTCTGCGCATATTTTTAAGCGCGGTTGCCGGCTTTATTCTTGGTTTTGAACGAAAAATTCACCTGCAGAATGCCGGTTTACGAACCCATATTTTAATTTGCCTCGCTTCAACTTTAATGATGCTTGCTTCCATTTACGTGCCTCACGTTTACGCAGCCGGCCGCGGCGACCCTTCGCGCATTGCGGCACAAATTGTTTCGGGCATTGGCTTTCTGGGCGCAGGCGCAATTCTGCATCAGGGGCTGAATATAAGCGGCTTAAACAGCGCGGCAACAGTCTGGATAACCGCCGGAATAGGAATTGCGATTGGCTGCGGAATGCTTGTGGCAGCGTTTATCTGCGTAGTTTTATGCGTTTTCATAATGTTTTCGCTGGAAGCCTTTGAAGCAAAATATTTTCCGGCAGGAAGGCAGAAACATCTGGTTTTAATTTTTGCCAACGATGCCCTTGATTTTTCTGCCCTGCGAAGCCTTATTGAAAGCTACGGACTAATCATCATGAACGTGGATTTTTCCCGGGACATGACCGAAACCCGGTTCAGGCTGATTTATACGGTAAAAGCGCCGGACAATCTGGACATAATCAGTCTGACCAACAACCTGCAAAAAATCGGTTCAATTGAAAAAATAAAAATGACAGACTAGAAGGAAAAAAATGAAAAGTCTTGAAGAAGCAAACAGATATTTTGACGGCGACCAGTACGCGGTTGTAACAACAGGCATAAAAATTGAAGCCGTAGACGACGACTATGCAAAATGCAGCCTGAAAATTGAAAAAAAGCATTTTAATGCGGCAAATCATGTAATGGGCGGCGCAATTTTTACGCTGGCAGATTTTGTTTTTGCCGTTGCAACCAATACGCCGCAGCAGCACGTGGTAACAGCCACAAGCCAAATCACATATTTAAGCATCCCCAAAGGCGACACCCTTTTTGCAGAAAGCCAGCTTATAAAAAGCGGCAAAACCCTTTTAACCATGCAAATAAACATCTGCGACAACCTCGGCACAAAAATCGCCGTGGTTATGATGTCCGGCATGAAAATATAGTTTTGCTTAATCCGGCAGAAAGATTTCCGTCTTTCCGCTTTTTCCACAGGTTTTCAACAGTTTTTGCGCGTAAAAACCGCAGGATTTATGCACGCCCTATTCTGGCAAAAACCTGAAGTTTTTACCGCAATAAAATTATTTTCCAACGCAGAAGGCGCTGAACACGCTTTGCAAAATATCGTCGCTGGTAACTTCGCCGGTCAGTTCGCCAAGGCTTGCCAGCGCGTCTTCAATGTCCTGCACAACGGCATCGCTGCCAAAACCAAGCTCTGCGCAGCTTAAAGCATGATTCAAGCTGTCAATTGCTTCTTCAACTGCCTGTTTTTGCCGCTTGCTGCCCAGCCCGATGGTAGAATTTTCGCTGCTCTGGCTGTTTTGCAAAAGAGATGCCACTTTATTTGTAAGTTCCCTTAAGCCCGTGCCGCTTTTTGCGCTGACATTTACAGAATTAAAATCACCGAATTTTGCTTTTAATTCTTCTGTCAGGGCGGCTGCGTTCTGGCTTTTGTCGCATTTATTCAAAACCAGCAGAACTTTCTGCGTTTTTTCATTTTCGCCCAAAAGCTCTTTCAAAAAAACTTCGTCCTCGCCGCTCAGCCCGGCGCAGGAATCCAGAACGTACAGAACCAGATCCGCCTGGGGCAAAAGTTCCTTTGTGCGCTCAACGCCGTTCTGTTCAATTACGTCGTCGGTCTGGCGCAAACCTGCGGTATCAAATAGCCGCACCGGAATTCCATCAAAATTCGCCCAGCTTTCAATCCAGTCGCGGGTTGTACCGTGAATGTCGCTAACAATTGCACGCTCTTCTTTTAAAAGAATGTTGAAAAGGCTCGATTTTCCGGCGTTGGTTTTGCCGCAAAGCACCACCGCGGCGCCGTCCTGATACAGTTTTTCGGTTGCCCAGCTGCCTGCCAGATTTTTCAGTTTCTGGTTTATTGCGTTCAATGCAGAAAAATCAACTTCTTCCGTAATATTGTGCTCGTCTTCAGGGTATTCAATGCCAACTTCTATCGCCGCAATCTGGTGCAGCAGTTCTGCCTTTATGGAAGAAATTTCGCTGTTTAATGCGCCCTGCAAGCGTTCGGCGGCACGGCTACGGCTTTGGTCTGTTTTTGCCCCGATAATTTCCTTTACGGCTTCGGCTTTTGTAAGGTCTGCCTTGCCGTTTATAAACGCCCTGAAAGTATATTCGCCGCGGTTTGCAGCCCTGAAACCTGCTTTAAGCATCTGGTTGTAAACGCCCAGCACGGTAGAAGTTCCGCCGTGGCAGTAAATTTCTACCATTTCTTCGCCGGTAAAGCTTTTGCCGTTGCGGTAAACGCCCAGCATAACTTCGTCTATTTTGCCGCCGCTTTCGCAGTCTACAATCCAGCCGTAAACCAGCGTGTTGCCCTGTGCCGACTTTAAGGCTTTTGGGCGGCTGAATGCCTTGCTTACCAAATCTATGCAGTTTTTGCCGCTTGTGCGCACAATGCCCAGTGCGGCTGGCACTAAAGCCGTAGCAATGGCGGCAATCGGTTCTTCAGGTGTGTATGTTTCTTTTGCCATTTTATTCTTCTTTTTCTGTGTTTTCTGCGGCTGCTGCCGGCGCTTTTTGGGCAATTTTTAGCAGAATAAAAACCAGCGGCGCACCCAAAGCACACCAAACGCCAATAAGCGCGTATTTTGCAAAGTGAAGAAGGTTGTAATATTCGCTGGTTTTGACCGGCATTTTGAACAATACCATAAGCAGCCCGGCGCCGCCTGCGCCAATTACCAGACGCAGCAGTTTTTGCCACCAGCTGCCCTGCTTTGCACAAAATCCGCCTAAATTGCCAAGATATACGTAACCAACGCCAATACCAAATAACATTCCCGGTATTGTGGTAATGGTTTTGTTCATTAAAAGCATTAAAAAAGGCAGAATGGCGCAGACTAATATTTTTGGCGACTGCGGCAGTTTTTTTACAAATTCACCGGCTTTTGGCGCAACAAACAGACCAATCAGCGCAAACAACGCACCAAGCGCCCAGCCTAAAAAAACATCCGTAGGATAATGAACGCCCAAAAACGGGCGCGTAACGCCGATTAAAACCGGCATAAAAAAGGTTAAAATCCACGCCCATGTTTTCCACTTTTTGCCGAATTCTTTTGAATAGCCGAACATGAAAAGAGGCCAGAAACAAGCCGTGCTTTGGGCATGTCCGCTTGGCGTAGAATATTCAGTTTCTTCAACTACCTTTACGCTTGGGTCAATCTGGTACGGGCGCAAAACTTTTAAAATATCTTTGACAATTAAGTTTACGCCGGTGCTTAAAAGCATGATATATGTAATTTTAAAACCGCGCTTTTCGTCAAAGCACCAGTACAAAATACACATAGCCAGCAGATAAAAATATACGCCGCCAATATTTGTAAAAGCCGCTACAAAAGCATTTAAACCCGGTGTAGCAATACTTTGCATTGCTTTAATAACTTCAAGCCCCCAGGAATAAATTCCTTTATAAGTTTCGTAAAACATTCATTACCCCAAAAATTGTTGATGTGAAATTTTTCATTACATAGTACAATAATTTTGGCAAAACAGCAAAGTACACGGAGACATTTTGAAAACTTCTGATAAAAAGACGATTGGTATTTTAACTTCCGGCGGCGATGCGCCGGGCTTGAACGCAGCAATACGCGGAATTGCCCGAACCGCCATGGAAGAATACGGCATGCGGGTTTTGGGCATAAAAGAAGGCTTCAGGGGCTTAATTGACGGTAACGCCGAAGAAATAACTTCCTACGAGCTTGCAGGGCTTTTAACGCGCGGCGGCACCATGCTGGGCACAAGCCGCGAAAAACCGTTCAAAAATCCTGAAAAAGACCCGAAAACGGGCAAAACACCAGTTGAAGCAATTATCAGCAATTATAAAAAATTCGGGCTGGATGCCCTTTGCGTGCTTGGCGGCAACGGCACGAACACTACAGGCCATCTGCTTTACAAAGAAGGCTTAAACATTATCGGGCTGCCAAAAACAATAGACAACGATTTGGTAGGCACGGACGTTACTTTTGGGTTTCACAGTGCGGTAAACGTTGCAACCGAAGCAATTGACCGGCTGCATACAACGGCGCACAGCCACAACCGCATTATGGTTATTGAAGTTATGGGGCACAAAGCAGGCTGGCTTGGTTTGTATGCCGGCATTGCAGGCGGCGGCGACGTAATTCTCATTCCGGAAATTCCGTACAACATAAACAGCATTTCAAGGCATCTGCTGAAACGCAAGCAGGAAGGCAAGAATTTTTCCATCGTTGTTGTAGCAGAAGGCGCAAAAAATTTAGAAGAAGCTGCGCTAAGCAAAAAAGAATTTAAAAAACTCCGTTCCGACATGAATTATTCCATCGGCTACCGGGTTGCAAAAGAGCTTGAAAGCGCTACCGGACTTGAATCGAGGGTAACGGTTCTGGGCTATTTGCAGCGCGGCGGCACGCCCGTTCCTTACGACCGGGTTCTGGCAACACGCCTTGGCGTTCATGCTGCACACATGGCAGCCCGGGGCGAATTTGGCAAAATGGTTGCCGTACAGAATGAAACTATCTGCGCCGTTCCGCTGGAAGAAGTTAGCGGACAAATTAAAAAAGTGCCGTTTGACCACGAACTGATAAAAGCCGGCAGAGCGGTTGGAACTTGTTTTGGAGATTAAATGATAAAACATCTGCTTTTTGACCTAGACAATACACTTTACCCAAGTTCTGCGCCGATTAATGCAAATATTACAAGGCGGATGACTGGTTTTGTTGCAGATTTTTTGCAGGTTAGCCCGGAAGAAGCTGCCGAAAAACGCAAGGAAGGCTTACGGCATTTTGGCACAACTTTGGAATGGCTTACAGGCGAACACGGTTTAACGGCAGAAGGCAGGGAACGTTTTTTTTCAGCCGTTCATCCGCCGGAAGAAAAAAACGAAGTTCCTGTGGACGAAAACCTGCGCCCGTTTCTGCTTTCGCTTGATATGCCAATGAGCCTTTTAACAAACGCGCCCTACGAACACGCAGAACGCATTTTGAAGCGCCTGAAAGTTCTAGACCTTTTTAAGGTAATTTGCGATTTGCGCGGCAACAATTTGCAGGGCAAGCCCGCGCCGGCGGCATATTTGCGCCCGATTGAACAGGCAGGCTTTACGGTAGAAGAAACTTTGTTTATAGACGATTACGTAAAATACATTAAAGGCTACAGCGAACTTGGCGGCACGGCAGTTTTGGTAGACCAGAACAACAAACACAGCGCCCAGCCCTACCTGCGCATCAATTCAATTTACCAGCTGCCGGAAATTCTAGAAGAATTGTAAAATTCCATATTGTGCCGGTTATTTGGGCTGGATAAAAATTTTAAAGTTTTGTCATTCCGGGCTTGACCCGGAATCTGATTTTGCTAACAGATAAGATGCTGAACTAAATTCAGCATGACAAAGTTTTTTATATTTCTCCACTTCAGTCGAAATGACAAAATTTCCATTTTACTTTGCGTGAAAGGCGCTGGCAATATTAAACGATTTTTCTGTTATCATTTCGCCGGTAATATCATCCGTAACGGCAATGCGAACATCATAGTCCGCTTCTTCGCCGGATACCGGGATAATTTCTATATTGTCTTTTAACTGGGCAATAAGTTTCTGTTCCACATTATCAAAAGAAACATTTTCCGCGGTAAAAAGCTTTACGGAAATATCTGCAAAATTGCATGACATTAAAAGAGTGTCTAAATCTTTAATGCTGCGCATTTTGCCAAAAATATAACTGCGGTATTCTTTATAGTCTTCGTCCCATTTGGCATAGGCAGCTTCGCCACGGTGGTCTGGCAC
>JAKSTR010000057.1 GCA_024402495.1 Treponemataceae bacterium | reverse complement strand
TGTTTTTATTTTTCAATTTAACGGCTTAAAAACAAAAACGCCCCGTGAATGCGGCAATGCACCACGAGGCGTTTTTTTAAGGTTCGTTATAAGCCTTAAAAACGCCGGATCAAAGCTTTATGCGTAAGCGCGCCTTGCCCCGGCATATTTGTTAAAATTGTTCAAATTATTTGAACAATACAGACCAGAGGTTGTATGTACTGAAAACAGATACGGCAACCAGAGAAACTGTAGACATAATCTTGATGAAAATATCCATACAAGGACCAACAGTATCTTTAAGAGGGTCGCCAACAGTATCGCCTACAACAGCTGCATCGTGTACAGGCGAACCTTTTCCGCTTCCCGGAATACCGCCCTGTTCAATGTATTTTTTACCGTTGTCCCATGCACCGCCGGCGTTACCGGTAAAGATTGCAATCATGATGGAAGCGATTGTTGAACCAATCAAAATACCGCCAACAAAGTGAGCGCCAAAAAGCAGACCGCAAACTACAGGAATAACAACAGCCATAAGAGCCGGTGTTTTCATCTGGCTGATAGAGCCTTCTGTAGAAATTTTAATGCACTGGTTGTGGTCAGGATCTTCTTTTCCTTCAAGAATAGCTGGTCTTTCTTTGAACTGACGGCGAACTTCTTCTACCATTTTGCGTGCTGCAACGGCAACTGCATCAATAAGCATACCAGAGAAGAAGAATGGCAATGCGCCGCCTACGATTGCACCTGCAAGTGTCATCGGTTCCATAATGTTCAGTGTAGGAAGACCGTTTGCACCAACAGATTCGCCCGGAAGCGAATACATATAAGAAAGCATAAGGGCAAGGGCTGCAAGACCGCCAGAACCGATGGCAAAACCTTTACCGATTGCAGCAGTTGTGTTACCAACAGCGTCCAGAGTATCGGTAATTTCGCGAACGCCTTCCGGCAGCTTTGACATTTCTGCAATACCGCCGGCATTGTCAGAAATCGGACCGTAAGTATCAACAGAAACTGTAAGGGCTACGAAAGAAAGCATACCCATTGCAGACATTGCAACGCCGTAAAGACCTGCGGTGTAGTAAGCAATGATGATGCCGATTCCAAGTACGACACAAGGTGCCATGCAGGAACGCATGCCAAGTGCAAGACCGGAAGTGATTGTTAATGCAGAGCCTTCTTTTGAAGCTTCTGCAAGAATTTTTGTAGGTTTATAGTCTGAAGATGTGTAGTATTCTGCAAGCATGCCAATAAGAATACCTGCAACAATACCAACGGCAGCACCAATCCATGGTGAAAGTGCGCCAAAATTGAAACCCAAAGCCTTGCATTCTGCGGCAGAAAGTCCGCCGAAAAGTTTTGCAGAAAGAACAGCACCGGCAATCATTGTAAGGGCTGCACCAACATAGGTTGCGCCGTTCAGCTGGTTGTGTACTTTTTTAGACTTTGAAAGGTTGCGTACAAGAAGTGAAGCTACGCCGATTACACAGGCAACAAGACCAATTGCGGCAAATGTAAGCGGGAATGTATAAAGAGATTCAAGTGAGCTTGCCGGTGCACCAACCTTGATGATGAGGTTGTATCCAAGTGCAATGGCAGCAACAATTGAAGCTACATAAGATTCAAGAAGGTCAGAACCAAGACCGGCAACGTCGCCTACGTTGTCACCAACGTTATCTGCAATTGTTGCAGGGTTGCGCGGATCGTCTTCCGGAATGTGGGCTTCTGTTTTACCAACAAGGTCAGCACCCATATCAGCAGCTTTTGTATAAATACCGCCGCCAACACGGTTGAACATGGCAACCATAGAACATCCGAGGGCATAGCCTGTAAGAACGTTAGGAAATCTTACAAGGTCGATGCCTGTAAGCCATGCTTTTACAGGTTCAAGCGAGCTGATCCAGCCCAGACCAAAACCGAATACGCAGACAACAACAGAAAGACCAAGCAGGGCAAAACCGCCAACGCAAAGACCCATTACAGAACCGCCGCGGAAAGCAACTTTAAGTGTCTGTCCGATGTTCTGTGTTTTGTTTGCTTCGTTTGTAACACGAACGTTGGCATAAGTAGCAATCTTCATGCCCACCATGCCTGCACAGCCAGACATAATGGCACCGATAAGAAGAGCTACTGCTACATACCAGTCAAGAGCGAGGAATACGATTACTGCAACGATGGCAACAACGATTGCAAGAATACGGTATTCGATGCTGATGAATGTATTAGCACCACCACGAATGTATGCAGCGATTTTCTGCATAGTTTCGTTGCCTTCTTCAAGATTTTTTACCTTGAAGAAGTTGAATGCTGCGTAAGCAAGTGCAAGAACTGCTGCAGCAATCAGCAAAGGAAGTAAGAAAGTCATTTTTTTTCTCCTATGACTATGACGAAAAGTGAAGAACTTTTTTTATAGATTATATTACAGCGGAACTTTAATCTAGATATTTTGTAAAGCTGTTTATGCTATAAATATAGAAACTTTTTTAGGTTGCCGCACCTAAAAAAGTTTCTACACCCGCGCTGTATGTGTTTTCTGTAACCGCTGTCTTTTCTGCAAGCAGGGCAGGGCGCGCTGTTCGGTCTGCCGCTGGCACAAGCTTGTCCGGTAACCCGTTTTTTCTTCATAAACTGCCAGCTGTTTCTATTGACAATAACAGAGGGCAGTTGTATATTCTTTTCTGTCCGGTTACTTTTTATAGTAACATAACAGAATAATTTTTTAAGAGGAAAATATTATGAAGAAAATAATTCCGTTGCTTGCTGCTGTATGCGTTTTGTTTGCTTCCTGCAGCGCAAAAAATGACAAAACCGTAATCGGTATTGCAAAAATCGTTCAGCACCCGGCACTTGATGCTGTAGAACAGGGTATTGTTGACGTAATAAAAGAAAACGGTTACGACGCAGAGTTTGATTTGCAGAACGCAAACGGCGACGTTAATACTGCGGCACAGATTGCAAACCAGTATAAGGTAAAGAAAGTTGACGTTGCAGTTGGTATTGCAACTCCGGTTGCAGTTGCCCTTGCCAATACGCTTAAAGATACTCCGGTTGTTTTCGGTACCGTTACAGACCCTATTGCGGCTGGTCTCGTTGATTCCCTCGACAAGGGCAAAAACAACGTAACCGGCATGTCAGACCAGATTCCTACAGTTGAACACATTAAGCTTTTTGCAAAGATTGCAGGAATTAAAACCCTCGGCTACATCTATTGCAGCAACGAAGCAAACTCTGTTTCTTCACTTGAACTTGTAAAGCAGGGCTGCAAGGAAGCCGGCATTGGTCTTGTAGAACAGTCTATCACCCAGTCAAGCGAAGTTAAGCAGGCTGCAGAAACAATCATCAACCGCGTAGACGGCATATACCTTACAACAGACAACACGGTATTCAGTGCAATTGCTTCACTTGTTGACGTTTTCGGCAAGGCTAAAAAGCCGATTTTTTCTGGTGACGTAACTGCGGCAAAAGATGGCGGCATTTTTATGGCAAGCGGCTTTAACTATTACAAGGCTGGTCGTGCAACAGGCGAAATGGTTGTACAGATTCTTAAAGGTGCAAAACCGGCTGACATACCGGTTCGCTTTATGACGGAACCTTCTGATTCAGACCTCCTGCTTGACCTTGATGCCGCAAAAAACTGCGGAATTACCGTTCCTGCCGAATATCTTAATTCTGCAAACATGATTTTTGAAAACGGTAAGCTTACTGAAAAATAGACATTCCGGAAGATTAGTTTTTAAGAATAAGTAAAAGCAGTCTTTCGGCAGTATCAGCCATGAAAAAAGCCTGAACGTCCGGATTTTTTCATGGCTTTTGCTGTCTGCGGCTGCTGTTTTTGTATCTGTTCGTAATTTTCAGTCTGTTTGAACAAACCCGAAACTGAAGGTAAAGATGATTTGTAATATTGTAATTGAAGGTTTAATTTATGGAATCATGGTACTTGGCGTTTTCATGTCGTACCGTGTCCTCAATTTCTGCGACATGACGGTAGACGGTGCATTCCCTATGGGCGGATGCATTCTTGCCGCCTGCCTTGTTGCAGGCGTTAACCCTGCCGTTGCCCTGCTGCTTGCTTTTGCCGGCGGCATGGCGGCAGGTCTTTGCACAACTTTGATTTATACCAAACTCCGCATTCCGGATCTGCTTGCCGGTATTCTTATGATGACCATCCTTTATTCGGTAAATCTTCGCATTATGGGAAACCGGGCTAATATTTCATTCCTTAAAATTAAAACGCCTTTTTCTGCCGTTTCTGATTTTTTTGCAGACAGGTTTCCTTCTTTGCCGCCGGAACTTGGAATATGCATCATTCTTATTGTGTTTGTTGCGGTGATTAAGTGCGTTATGGATCTTTTCTATCATACCGATCTTGGGCTTACAATGGGTGCTCTTGGCGACAATCAGCAGATGATTGTTTCACAGGGCGTTAATCCCCAGATTGTACGCGGAATTGGCGTGTGCGTTGGTGACGGCATGGCGGCACTTTCCGGTGCGCTTGCGGCAATGTACGGCGGCTTTGCAGACGTTGGCAGCGGAACCGGCGTAATAGTCAGCGGTCTTGCTTCCCTCATGCTTGGCGAATTTATAATCCGTTCAAACAGAATCGGCATTCAGACCCTGCGCGTGCTTATCGGTTCTGTAATTTACCGCGGAATTATGTACCTTGGAAGAAGTTACGGTTTTGTAATCGGGCTTTCAAGCAATGACCTTAAGATGATAACGGGACTTTTGATTATCGTTTGTCTTATTATTTCAAAAAGAGGCAAAAAACATGCTTAAACTTGAAAATATTGGAATTACTTTTAATGCCGGTACGCCAGACGAAAACGAAGCCCTTAAAAACATCAATCTTACGATTAACGACGGCGATTTCATTACGGTAATCGGTTCAAATGGTGCAGGCAAATCAACTTTATACAACATTATTGCCGGCAATCTTGTTCCAACTGCCGGCAAGCTGTTTTTGAATGATGAAAACATTACCGGTCAGCCCGAATACAAACGTGCAAAATATATCGGCCGCATTTTCCAGAATCCGCTTCTGGGTACTGCCGGCAAAATGTCTCTTGCAGACAACATGATGATTTGCAGTTCCAAAGGATGGAAAGGGCTTAAAATCAGTCTTACGAAGAAACGCCGGGAAGAATTTAGGGAAGAGCTGAAAAAACTTAACATGGGTCTTGAAAACCGCCTTAATGATAATGTCAATCAGTTTTCAGGCGGTCAGCGGCAGGCACTTACGCTTTTAATGTCCGTAATGTCAAAGCCGCAGATTCTTCTTCTGGACGAGCATACTGCCGCCCTGGACCCTTCAAATGCTGACATTGTAATGAAACTGACCCGCGATTTTGCCGAAAACTACGGCCTGACCGTAATGATGGTAACTCACAACATGCAGCAGGCTCTTGATTATGGCAACCGCCTTATCATGATGGACGGCGGCGAGATAATTCTTGACATAGGCGGCGACGAAAAGAAAAACCTTACGATGAACGACCTTAACGAAAAGTTTAAGGCTATAAGAAAGCACGGCATTGTCAGCGACAAGATGATGCTTCAGTAAGCAAGAAATCCGCCGGAGTAAAATCATTTGCCGGACGTTTCTATCAGCCCGGTTTTAAAGGACTGTTTCCCGAATCGTAAAGGGAACAGTCTTTTTTTTGTGTGCAGGCAAAACCTTAAAATCGAAACTTTAAAATTCAGCATTTGTTCTGAAATTATTTCGTTGTAAATTTGAAAAATGTACCATAAAATTATATTGCAATAACCCGAAATTTCTGAAATTTATATAATTTTTTTACAATGTTTCAGAAAAATGCTTTACTTTTTTTTATTTTCTTCGCTTGCGGTTGTTGCCAGCTATTTTTTGGAGGAATTTATGGCAAATGAAAAGGAAAAGAAATCTAGGCTTACGCCGCTGGTTTTTATTACGTTGATGGCTGTTTACCTCAGCCCGATTCTTATTTTTCAGTTTATGCTGCGGCTGGCAGGCATGTGTACTTATGATGAATACAAAAGCATTTTAGTTCATCCTGCCAGCCTTATATTTTTTTTGATAATATTGGGTGCTGCCATTTTTGCCTGTAATACAATCAATAATCTTATCAAATCCTATTACGAAGGAAAAGTTGACGCCCATACGGTTGGTACGCGCTTAAACAAACTTGCAAAACTCAACATTATCGGTCCAATTTCCGCTGGTCTTGTTCAGGGCATAATTACCAGCCTGCTTATTTCTTCCGGTAAAGCCGAATTTTCTGCCTTTGAAGGTTCTTCGCCTTCGGTTGCAATTATAATTTTCTCGCTTGCGGTAGTTTTCAATTTTGCACTTCTGTTTTATGTAATCAACATTCGCCTGTTTGAAAGCAAAATCAGCGACATTCCGTTCAAAAAAGATGAAATTACGATGACCCTTACGGAACGCAACTTTTTAACGGTTCTGTTCGCGCTGCTTGGCGTTTTGGGCTATTTGATTGTCATCATGATGGTTCCGCGGAATCTGGAACAGGGCGTTGTAAGCCTTTCCAAAAAGATTATACCTTACTCAATTTATTCAATGCTTTATTTTGCAGTAATTGAATATAGTCTTGTTGCAGACGTAAGGCACTGCGTTGTTTCAATCGGAAAAATTGCCTCTGCGCTGGCACTTAAAGATTATTCAATAGTCGATGAACCTGCCAATAACCGAAGCGAACTTGGCGTTATCATTCAGGACATGAACAGCATGAAGGCAACGACATCTTTGCTTCTTACCGACATCGACAGGTCTACAAAATCAACTTCGGATAAGTCTGACGACCTTGTTGTGAACATGGGCGTAACCAAAAACAACATAGAAAGCATTTCGCAGGCAATTTTAAGCATTAAAGGCAGAATTGAAGATCAGGTTAGCGGCGTAGAAGAAACGAATTCTTCTACGGAAAAAATTATGGCTAACATTAACCAGCTTAATAATGCAATTGCAGAACAGGCAAGCAACGTAATGCAGTCTTCTGCCGCAGTTGAAGAAATGGTTGCAAATATCCGCAGCGTTACGGATGTTCTTGAAAAAAACAGCACGGCGGTTAACAGCCTTGCAGAAGCGGCTGAACACGGAAAAACACAGGTTTCTGCGGCTGTATCTACCGCAGAAAGCGTTTTCAAGGAATCTGAAGGAATTCTTGAAGCCGCATCGATTATTCAGTCAATTTCCAGCCAGACAAACCTGCTTGCAATGAATGCCGCCATTGAATCTGCCCATGCAGGCGAAAGCGGAAAAGGTTTTGCCGTTGTTGCAGACGAAATCCGTAAACTTGCAGAACAGTCCGGTGAACAGAGTAAGGCTATCGGCGGAAACCTTAAAAATCTTTCGTCTTCAATCCGTCATATCAGCGACGTAATCCGTCAGGTTCAAAGTGCATTTGAAAACATTTACCAGCTTTCGCAGATGGTAAAACAGCAGGAAGACGTAATTTCCAACGCAATGGAAGAACAGTCTTCGGGCAACCATCAGGTTCTTGAAGCCATGCACGCCATTACCGGTTCTACCGCGGCGGTTCAGACCGGCTCTTCCGAAATGATGGAAGGCGGTTCAAAAATCGTAAGCGAAATGCAGAACCTTAAGACCATTACCGAAGAAATTAATGCCAGCATGACGCAAATTGAAGATTATTCAATGCATATTTCTGACGCAATTACTTTGACGACGGAATCTACCAACAGCACAAAGCAGAGCCTTGAAAAAGTAATTGAAGGTATTTCCGAATTTAAATTGAATTAGTTTACGCTGCCCGGAATTGTGAAAGATTTTTTATGTTGTTCAGGTTTTGGGCGGCAGCGAAAAGACACGGCATTGTCAGCAACAAGATGATGTTTCAGTAAGCAAGAAAGGCTTCGCTTTTGGGTGAAGCCTTTTTGTTTGCAGTTTTTTGGCAATGTGTTTTGTGTGGTATATGTGATTGTGTATGCTATTATGTGTAATTGCACGTTCTGCTTACAAACGGCAATTACTTTTTCCCGGTTGTCCAAAACATTTTGTTTTTTTTATAATCCCGGCATTCATTTTAACTGCATTTTTTAATTTGCCTTTGAATTTTTTTCGATACAATAAACCTCAATATCATGCGCCGGCATATTAAAACGAATGATATATCCCTTTTTATCATTCCACTCTGCATTTACTTCCTGTCCGTCCACGTAAAAAATATAGTCGGTATCGGTTGATATAAAACTATAAGAAATTTCTATCTCAGTACCTTCTGCATAATTCTCTTTTGCTCCGCTAAACCGACTCATTTGTCCATGATAGTCTACTTTATATTTTTTATTTTCACCCTCAAATAACATACTCATACCTTTTTCAGAAGATTCATTAAACTTATGCGCATCATGCCCGTGTTTTTGAGTTGATGCGCAGCCGGCCAAAAATGCTATTGATATAAATAATGCTAAAAATAATTTTCTCATATTTACGGTTAACGATTCTCCAGAAATTGCAAATAATCAATTATATGATTTTAACATGAAAATCGGATTTTTTTACCGGTTGATTTTACGTTTCCCCGTTCAGAATGTCCGGCGGCGTAGGGAGCTTTTGCGTCTATCGCGCTTAAGGTTGAAACGCCAATAAAAAAACACGGCGGCTTAGATAATTCCAGTCGCCGTGTTTTTATAAAAGCTTTCTTCCGTAAATCTATAAAATTAAAATCCTGCAAACTTCCGTAAGCAGCTGCAATGTTGTGTTTTTATATTTGCCTGCAAAACTATAAGCAGATGCTTACCGTATAGGCAGCATAAATGCACAGCATTATTGCTCCAGAAAAACGGGTAAGCATCTTGTTTTTGTTCATAACAATTAAAAGCAGCAGCAAAACAGAAACGGCAATGCATACTAAACTGTCTGTTCTAAAGGCAGGGCTGTAAGATATCGGCTTTATAACGGAAGTAATGCCGCCTATAAACAGCATATTGTAAATATTGCTTCCTACAATGTTTCCTACTGCAAGATCGTGGTGCTTTTTTATTGCTGCCGTAACAGAAGTTGCCATTTCCGGCAGAGAAGTGCCGAATGCAACAATTGTCAGACCTATTGTCCTTTGCGAGATTCCGATTTTTTCTGCAATTCTGGTAGCGCCTTCTACAGCCATGCTGCTGCCAGCAATTATCAGACCAAGACCGGCAATTGAAATTAAAATTAAAAAAGACCATGTAACAGGTTTTTCGTATACAACCAAAGCTTTTTCTTTGTATGCCTTGCCTTTTTTTGCCAGTTTGTACAGATAGAATAAATAGCCGGAAAACAGAAAAAGCAGAATTACGCCGTCAATGCGCGAAAACATTCCGTCTTTTAACACTGCTTTTGAACCGTGCCAGCCTGTAAACAGCCAGCTTCCCAGTCCTAAAAAAGAAAAAACGACTGTCGTTCCAGTCATTATAGGTATTTCATATTTTATTGTAGATTTTGAAACTGAAAGCGGAATTAAAACGGCTGTAAAAGCCAGTATCAGAACTATGTTCAGAATATTTGTTCCAACAATGTTGCCAAGGGCTAAATCTTCGTTGCCCTGCAAGGCGGCAAGCAATGTTACTGCTGTTTCCGGAATGCTTGTTCCCATTGCTACAATTGTCAGCGCAATGAAAAGCTGAGAAACTCCAAGTTTTTTTGCAATTTTTGAACTGCCTTCAACAAAAATGTCTGCACCTTTTACAAGCATTCCGAATCCGGCAATTAAAAGCAAAACAGGCAAAATAATTTCTTTAAAAACAACCATAAAAACCTCCGTATTTTGCATTTTTCATTGTCAAACTATAACAATGTTTTTCTTCCTATTAATTAGAAAATAAACGGATATTTATGGACGTATGAGGGCACTGCGTTTTTGTGCAAATGAATCTTCATTGTAAATGCTGTAATGACGGGTCTGTCGTTTTTCAGGCTGTCTGCCCGCATCATTTGCCATGCTGAACGTTCATAAAAATAGCCCTAGCTTTTGCTTGCACCAAGCTACAGTAAGAGAAAAAGCAGACATCAAAAGCTGCGGATTCCGAATCAAGTTTGGAATGACAAAACTTTAAAATTCATCATTCAGGTTGAATTGCTTTATTAGAAAAATACGTCGCGGACGTATTTTCATTTTTTTCAGTTTTTGCAGGACAAAAGGTGAGGTGTCTTGGTTAAAATTGCGCAGGTTTTTCAAGTTTCTTGCAAGCTTTTCTTAAATTTGGTATTGTTTGCTAAGATTTTACGTTCGGGATGAACATTCGTCAGAGTCCATAGCGTCCTGATTTACGGGCGACACCACGGTGCACCACGTAATACACATTTTTCGAGTAATTTACCCACACACACTTATTTTTCTCAATTTTATTTATGCGCCCGTATTTTGCGGGCTTGCACAGGAGTTTTTATGAACAAGTATGCAAAGCGCTACTTAATCGACGCCATGTCGGGCATGGCACAGGGACTTTTTGCTTCTCTGCTGATTGGAACAATTATCAAAACTTTGGGGCAGCAGTTAAGTCGTCTTTCTGCAAACGCCGTTTTTCAGTTTTTTGTTGATGCCGGTAACTTTGCCACCGAAGCCCACGTGGTTGGTGCGGCAATGGCAATTGGCATTGGTTTTGCCATGCAGGTGCCGGCGCTGGTTTTGTTTTCGCTGGCGGCGGTTGGTGCTGCCGCAAATGTTGCAGGCGGTGCTGGCGGTCCGCTTGCCGTTTTGTTTATTGCAATTATTGCTGCAGAACTTGGCTGTCTGGTCAGCAAAAAAACAAAAGTTGATATTATCGTTACCCCGGCGGTAACAATTATTGCAGGGGCGCTGCTTACGGTACTTTTTGCAAAATATATTGGTGCCGCCGCCGCTTCAGTTGGCAAATTTATCGTGTGGTCTACAAAACTTCACCCTTTTGTAATGGGAATAAACGTTTCTGTTGTAATCGGCATAGCCTTAACTTTGCCCATCAGTTCTGCTGCAATTTGTGCAGCTTTGGGGCTTACCGGGCTTGCAGGCGGTGCGGCGGTTGCAGGCTGCTGCGCCCAGATGGTGGGTTTTGCCGTATTAAGTTTCCGCGACAACCGCTGGGGCGGCGTACTTTCTCAGGGTTTGGGCACAAGCATGCTGCAAATGCCGAACATTATAAAAAAGCCGCGGGTATGGCTGCCGCCGATTATCGCTTCTGCAATTACAGGCCCGCTTGCAACCTGCCTTTTCAAAATGGAAATGAACGGCGCGGCGGTTAGTTCCGGCATGGGCACCTGCGGCATCGTAGGCCCGATTGGCGTTGTAACCGGCTGGTTTTCTCCAAGCGAAGTTGCGGTCAGTCACGGTGCCACAATAATAACACCGGGCGCATTCGACTGGCTGGGCATGGTACTTATCTGTTTTGTGCTGCCCGCCGTTTTAACTTATGGCATCGGCTTAATTTTCCGCAAAACCGGTCTTATTAAAGACGGCGATTTGGTATTGAACTAATCACGGCTGTAAAAAAGGCGCAAATTTTGTTGTAAGTTTGCGCTTTTTTATTTGTGCGGAGGTTTAATGCCCATTGTTAAGAACAACATAACTCGCTGCTTTTGGCGAGGTTGCTGATTGAAAGGTTGATAAGAAAATTAGTTGGTGCTAAAATTGTTTCAATAAAAAGTTGCTTGTAAGCACAGGTGAAAAAGTATGACATCAGCTCAATGTAACCTTAGCCTTGATATAAAGGCTTTTTTTGAAGAATTTTTAAATTTGTATTATACCGGCGAAGTTTTGCCCGGCGACGACCGTTATTTTATTTCCGACGCCTACATTTTTGACAGTCTGCGCACAACCCAAAGTTTTGACAAGCTTGGTAAAACCATCATCCAGGTTGATGACTTTAACTACCGTTCGCTTGCACCAAATGTTTTTGAAACCTGCCTAAATCTTTGCGTTCAAAAGGTTTTTTCTTCAGATGAAAGTTCTGCAATGACGGCGCAGGCGACCGCCGTTGTAATTATAAAAAACGACAGCCTGAAAATTACTTCCCTGCACGTTTCTGTGCCAACTGAATTGCTGGATTATCTTGATTTTATGCCGCTTACAAAAGATTTTCATGATCTGGCAAAGATTAAAAGCGAATTTGACCGGCGCACCAGACAGCTGGAACAGGAACTGATGGTTGACCCGCTGACCGGTATTTTGCATCGCGGCGCGGCTAAGAAGCAAATTGATGAATTTTTACAGCAAAACGGTAAAAATTATGCGTTCATGCTGTTTGACTTAGACCATTTTAAGCAGGTAAACGATACTTTTGGTCATATTGCCGGCGACGATATTTTGATTCATTTCAGCAGGCTTTTGCAGAATAATTTCAGGTCTAACGATGTAATTGCCCGTCTGGGTGGCGACGAGTTTATTGTTTTTATGCGCAATGCTCCGCTGGAAATTATAGAAAAACGCGCCGCAAGGATTTGTGAACTTGTCCAGAATATTGTGGAAGAGCCTTACAATATTATTTCCGTTTCCATTGGTATTGCGCTGCCGCCGCAAAACGCTTCTTTGGAATTTGAAGAATTGTATTCCCGTGCAGACAAGGCTTTGTACGCCGTAAAAAATTCCGGCAGAAACGCCTATCATTTTTACGCATAAAAAAATTGCAATTTTTTTTATTTTTTTTGTAACCTTCCATACGGCAGGTGGTTTGTTTTTATGATTGCAATACACAATAATTTTATTAAATGATAAACAAAAATATAGAACAGCGTTTTGCTGTACAAGCTCCTTTAGAAAAGGCCGGTAAGTTTTACCGGTCTTTTTTTTATGCGCCCGGCGGTTTTTATTTTTTCACGCTTGCGGCAGCTTTCTTTTTTTTTCAGTTGAATTTTTATAGCAGAACTTTTGGCAAAAATTTTGCAAAAAAGGAATTGGGCGAAAAAGGCAGGGTGATTGTGTAAATTCGTTTTTGGAAAAAAAGTGCCCCTTTTGCTGTTTTGCCAGTAAAAGGGGCGCATATCAAATTAAAAGCTGCTTTTAGTTTTCTGCATAACCGGGCGGTTACAGTTTTAAGCCAATGCCAATACCGCCGCCTGCTACAAACGGGTATCCGATACGTACAAACGGTTCTATGTAAATTGGTGATTTAAGTACAAAAGCGCGGTAACCGGTACGCAATGCAACAATCGGCGATGGCTTTAAGCCCAGCTGGTCTTTTATCATTTTCTTGGTTGCCATGTTGAATCCTACGCC
Organism: Treponemataceae bacterium; assembly: GCA_024402495.1. Taxonomy (GTDB): domain Bacteria; phylum Spirochaetota; class Spirochaetia; order Treponematales; family Treponemataceae; genus UBA1240. The sequence goes on along the minus strand of JAKSTR010000057.1, from coordinate 3,376 downwards.
AACGCCAACTTCCGGCTGCAAGAACATACCGTACGGATATGGTTTTGCTTCTTTCATCGCCGCGCTCATCAGGTAGTGGCGGTAAAACAATGCAACTTCGCCTTCCATAATGCCGGAACTTAAAGAAAGTTTCTGACCTTTTTTATAAACGCTGTCAATAGAAACAAAACCGCCGCCGATTACACCAATCGAATCCGCCGGGCGGATAGCGCGTTCAAACATTAAAGACGCACCGATGGTTTTGAACTTGGTGTTGTAAGAGTTATATTCAATATTGCCGCCCAGAAAGTTCTGCGGTGCAAAATATGGTTCTTCTTCTTCCAGTATTTCGCTGTCAAATACAATTTCTTCAGCTTCCGGCTCTTCGTTTTCTTCTTCGGTTACAGGTTCAACAGTTTTTGCCGCAACTTCTACGCGCTGGCTTGCCGCAGGCTGCACCGGTTCTGCCGGAACCGGCTGGGCTGCCTGTACCTGCTGTACAACAGGTTCTTCAATAACAGTCTGCACTTTCTGCGGCTGTTCTTCTTCTACCTGCGTAACTTCCTGCCGCGGTTCAACAATAACGGTTTTTACCGGCTGAACGGGTTCTTTTGTTTCTACAGGTTCAAAGCGCTCTTCGTGTTCAACAACAACCGGGCGCTGTTCAATTTGCGCAGTCTTTACAGTTGAAGATTCCGGCTGTTCCTGTTTTGCCGGAGCAACTGGCAGCGGCAAAGCCTGATTTGGCTGAAGTGTTGCAGCCGGATACTGTTCAACAACCGGCAAATGTTCAGGCACGCCGGGGCTGGTAGTTTGCGGCAAGACGTTGGCATAATTATTTGTTTCCAGAGTTTCTGCCGGGTCGCTTACAGCCTGCGCAACCGGCTTTTTGGTATTCTGGCTGCCGGGCTGTTTCTGCTGAATTATTTCTTCTTTTTTCTGCTGAGGATTTACAAAATCTTCAAGCATTACGTCCATTAAGTCGATAAGTTTAGCGTTATTGCTGGAATTAGGTTCTGCCGTGCATAAAGACACTGCGCAAACGCCTAAAATTGAAAAAGCTGCAATTTGTTTTACTATTTTTTTTGTTACAGAAATCAAGATCCTTCTCCATTCTGTTTAACTTACGAAAAGCCAAAATCCGTTTGACTTTTTCGGGAAAAATTCAATTTGCCTGCGGATATTTACCATAGTATAGCAACAAAGGCGCAAAAAACAAATAGAAAAAGCCCAAAACCTTGCAAGCTGAAAGCGCAAAAGCGTTTTTTTATCAGCTTAAGGTTCATCTTACAGATTATCGGCAAACAATTAAAAATCTTGAATTTGTTGCGAATTATTTTACAATGTGAAAATTTCAGTTTACAGAAAAAAACGCCGGCAAAATTGAAACGTAAAAAGCTTTTCAATATTGCCGGCGTTTGTAAATTTCAGCTTTCAGTCCGGGTTAAAGTTCCGGGTTCTGAATGCGATTAACTGCGCTTACTACGGCGTTAATGCCGGCGTGACCGATGTTAGGGCTTTTGCCGCAGCCCCAGTATTTTTCTCCGTTTTCAAGCTGAATTTCTACGCACGCCAAAGCTTCGGTATCGGTACCGCTGCCGATTGCGTGTTCGTGGAAGGCTGAAATTGAAAAACTTGGAATCGGCGTATCTTTTAATGCACTTACAAAAGCGTCAAGCGGGCCGTTGCCTTTTGCCCCGATTGCAATTGTTTCGCCTGTAAACAGAACGCTGGCGCGGCACTGTACCTGATTTTCGCCCAGCGAAGTCTGTGCAATGTCCAGAATTTTTAAAGGACTTGTGGTTTTTAACCATGTTTCGTTGAAAAGGTCGTAAATTTCGCTTGCCGAAAGTTCGCGCTGGCGGCGGTCTGCTTCTTCGGTAATAACTTTACCCAGTGTTGGGTGCATTGCTTTCGGCAGGAAGATTCCGTATTCCTGTTCCAGAATCCATGCTGCGCCGCCTTTTCCGCTCTGGCTGTTGATGCGGATGATTTCTTCGTATTCGCGGCCAATATCATGCGGATCAAGCGGAATATAAGTAACATCCCACGGTGCATCAGCCGGCATTGTGCGGCGTGCGGTCATAGCCTTGCGGATTGCATCCTGATGTGAGCCCGAAAATGCGGTGAAAACCAGCGCACCGGCGTAAGGCTGGCGCGGCGGAACTTCCATATCCGTAAACTCAATGTATTTTGCAGTAATTTCCGGCAGGTTTGAAAAATCAAGACCGGTATCAATGCCTTGTGTATACATATTCATTGCAGTAGTTACAATATCAAGGTTGCCGGTGCGTTCGCCGTTGCCAAACAGACATCCTTCAACGCGGTCTGCGCCTGCAAGCAGGGCAAGTTCGCAGGCTGCAACGCCGGTGCCGCGGTCGTTGTGGCAGTGGGTACTGATGATTACGTTTTCGCGGTGGCTGATGTGCTTGCCGAAATATTCAACCTGATCTGCGTAAATGTTTGCGGTTGCGTATTCTACGGTTGTAGGCAGGTTGAAAATGATTTTGTTGTCGGCACTTGGCTGCCATTCTTTTTGAACGGCTTCGCAAATTTCTACTGCGTATTCAATTTCGGTATTGCTGAAGCTTTCTGGCGAATATTCAAGCTGGATTTTTGTATCGCCCGCATAAGGCAAAAGCTGTTTGATAAGTCTTACGCCTTCAACTGCAATTTTGGTAATTTCGTCTTTTGTCATGTTGAAGGTATATTTGCGCTGGCTTGGCGATGTTGAATTGTAAATATGGAAAATTACTTTCGGTGCGCCTTTAATGCATTCCATGGTCTGCTTAATCAAATGTTCGCGTGCCTGGCACAAAACCTGAATGGTTACGTCTGCCGGAATGCGGTTTTCTTCTATTAATCTTCGTAAAAAATCGTATTCAGTCTGCGATGCACTCGGAAAACCAACTTCTATTTCCTTGAAGCCAATTTTTACAAGCATGTCAAAATAGGCAAGCTTTTGTTCTACGTTCATTGGAACGGCAAGTGCCTGGTTACCGTCGCGCAAGTCTACAGAACACCATGCCGGTGCTTTTGTAATTACTTTAGAAGGCCATTCGCGGTTTTCAAGGGGAATTTGCCCAAATGGATTGTACTTTGCCATAAAATAGCTCCTTTTTGTTTCAAACAGCTTTATTCGTGCGGAGGGTTTAATACCCCTTGTTACGAACAACATACCTCTCTGTTTTCGGCAAGGTTGTTGATTTGCAAATAAAAAAAGCCCGCTGCTGGTAAGCAACGGGCTGTAATTTACAAAAATTTAACTACACAGCTACGCACTCAACAGCAAAACGAGAAAGTGTATTGTAGTAGTAGCAATGAAGTATTCATAAAGAAACTTTATTAAAAATAAAAAGGATTGTCAACTGTTGCTTTCTGCCGGGCAAAACAGTGC
>JAKSTR010000056.1 GCA_024402495.1 Treponemataceae bacterium | reverse complement strand
GAAGCCTGCCCAGCGCATTTTTAACAAAATCGAAAACACGCGAAGCCTGCCCAGCGCATTTTTAAGCAAATCGAAAACACGCGAAGCCTGCCCAGCGCATTTTTAGCTAAATCGAAAACACGCGAAGCCTGCCCAGCGCATTTTTAACAAAATCGAAAACACGCGAAGCCTGCCCAGCGCATTTTTAAGCAAATCGAAAACACGCGAAGCCTGCCCAGCGCATTTTTAGCTAAATCGAAAACACGCGAAGCCTGCCCAGCGCATTTTTAACAAAATCGAAAACACGCGAAGCCTGCCCAGCCCGTTTTTAACTAAATCGAAAACGCGCAAAGCCTGCACTATTTTAAGTCATTAAGTTTTTATACAAAATTTTGGTTGTTTTTATTCAAATATCTTTTCCTGAAACTATAAAGGTCTGACCAGTGTGTTTCCATCTTAAAAATTCAATTTTTTTATAAAAAAAACTTGCCGGTTATTAAGTATTTACGTATTTTTAGATTACAGAGTTAAATTCTTTATATAAGGATTTAACTCTGCAATCTGTTTGTTTTGTTTTTTCAAAATGAACGGTCAAAATTCTATTTTTTCATAGGAGAGAACATGAAAAAAATTAATTCCAATCTTCGGGTTACTGAACTCGACACCGTTTCTGATGTGCTTGTACGCCTTTACAAGGACGCCGCTTCTTTCAAAGATTCTTCAATTGCCAGTGACGCAAACCTTGCAGGCATTATGGCAGAAATTGAAAACCTTTCGGTGCAAATTACCACTGCAATTAAAAGCGACAGGATTTCCAGCGCTCTTGACGAAGCGGACATTGCCCGTGATTCTGTTGTGCGGAACCTTGGCGATGCCCTTACCGGTTATGCGGCCATTCCTGTTGCGGCAAAAAAAGCCAGTGCCGAAAAACTGCTTGCCGTTTTTAGCAAGTACGGCCGGCAGATTACGGCCAAAAGCTATGCAGAAGAATCTTCGCTTATTGAAAGCATGCTTGAAGATTTTGGCGCAGAAAACTTAAAGGCCGATATTGCCGCTCTTGACGGCGTGGCCGGTTTGCTTGAATCCCTGCGTGCCGCCCAGAATGATTTTAACAGAAAAAATGATGAACTTACTGCGGCTAACGTAAGCAAGGCCGACAGTGCAAGTGCGGTTAAAAAGCTGCTTTTGTCGGCGGTTAACAGCAAGTTTGTACCGTATGTTACGGCGGTGGGTACATTGGGCGGCTATGGCGATTTTGCCGCTAAGTGCGAAGCTGAAATTGTAAAGGCAAACGCAACCGTAAAGGGCAGAACAAAAGCGGCAGAAAAAGCTGAATAGTTTAACAGTCTGCTGAATGCATGTGTTTTTTGCCAGGCATAAAGGCACGTACATTCGCCAGTTTTTGCCCTAAATAAAAAAGCGGAGACCGGCTGGAAAACATTTCCTTCCGGTCTCCGCTTTTTTGTCTGCTTTTTATGCGCCTGCGGTTTTTTTGTTTCTTCAGTTGCAGCTGAAAAATAAAGGCCGCGGCGCAGGCTAAAAAGGCTTAAAAACTCATATTCTGTTCGTGCAGTCTTTCGGCAGAATGAATTTCTGATTTTACCTTTTGAATTGCATTATAAATCGTGCGGTCGCCGCTGTCTTTGTAGGCGCTGTTAAAAAGGCTTAAAGCCTGGTTATAGTCGCCCATTGCCTGCGCCAGAAGCCCTGCGTTATAAGCTGCCTGATAATAACCCGTATTTTTGTAAATTTTGTAATACGAATTATACGCAAGCTTAAGGTTTTTCTTTTTGGCAAGCTTTTCGGCGGCTTTCATCTCTGCGTCGCTGTGCTTCATCAAGGTCAGCGAATAGGAATCGGTGTAAGGCGCAAAATCTTTCATAATCTTGGAATTGAACTTGCTTAAATGCTTTTTAGCCATATCAAGTGCGCTGGGCAGTTCTTTTACGGTTTCGGCGCGGCTGCTGGTGCTGGAATAATTGCAGCTGTCGCTTGAAAGTACAACGCCGGTTCTTACGTCTACAACCTGATAAACCAGAGTCATTTCAAGATTGCGCACGAACATCGGGATTTCATATATTTCGTATTCGCCGCGCGGGTTTTTGCGCTTAACTTCTTTTGTACCGTCTTCTTTGGTAAAAGTTTGCAGGTTTGTAACTGCGCCGGTAACATACCAGTCAATCGGCAGGTCTGTGCGCTGGCGGTAAGCTTTTTCTACCCTGCTTGCAGAAACTACGTTCAGATAGTCCGCGTCGCAAAGGGATTTTTCAAGATTTTCCGTAATAAGTTCAGCCAGAAGGCTGTCTTCATTCTGCTGATCCCAGTACCAGTTTTTGTCTTTTTCGTTCCAGTAAAAATCAAAAGTTGCAATCGGGTCGCTCTGGTAATCGGTGTAGTACAGCGTGCGGCTTGTTAAGAACGGCAAAACTGCAATGTCGTTGGCATCGGTAATGTCAAGGTCGGCAGGGCGTGTAACGGTTACCGGCACGGTGGTAGAACATGACGTGAATAAAAATAAGGCGGCTGAAAAAATTAAAATTGCACGAACTGCTGATTTGCCAGTTCTGGTTGATTTCTTACAGTTGAATTGTGGCATAGATTGTCCTTTTCTTGTGTAGGTAGTTCAAATTGCGGTTTTTGCAAAATTGAAATTATACAGATTTTACACTTCTTTTTACAAAATGAAAATTAAAATATTTGTCAGATCACAATATTTGTATGGGCTTGCCGGCAGTAAGTGTTGCTGGGGTTTTCTCTTATCATTGTGCGATGCTGAAATAAATTCAGCATGACACGGATGGTCAGCTTGCAGGGCAAAAAAAGAGGCGAGGTTCTTTTGAAAAAAAAACTGCGCCTCATGCATATAAAAATTACTTAAAATCCTTGCCGTTTTACGGTTTCATTTTAATTCCACAAATTTTCCGGGTTGATTGTTCTGCCGTTTTTATAAACGGTAAAGTGCACGTGCGGTCCGGTACTTTGTCCGGTGCTGCCAACTTCGCCAATTTTGGTAGAAGTAGTAACGTAAGCACCTTTTTTTGTCGTAATCTTGCTCATGTGTCCGTAAAGGGTTTTGTAGCCCGAATGGTGTGAAACAGTTACGAACTTGCCGTAAACATTGTCCCAGCCGGTTGCTACAACGGTGCCTTCCAGCGCGGCATAAATTGGCGTGCCCTGCGGTGCTGCAAGGTCTACGCCGTTGTGGAAGGTGCGGCGTGCCGTAAACGGGTTTGTACGCCAGCTGTAGCGCGAAGAAATATAATAACCGCGTTTTAACGGACGCTTGAACAAATCGCCGTTGATTTCCTGTCTTGTTATCCAGTCAAGCTCTGCATCCGGCACAAAAAGCGTTGTTCCTGCTGAAAATGCCGTGGTTGTTTCGGTATTGTTAACCAGCGCAACCTTTGCGGCAGAAACCTTGTATTTTTCTGCAATGCTTTCAGGCGTTTCGTTTTCGATACGGGTGGTGTAAACAATGCCCGGAATTGACGGAATGCGGATGTACTGACCGATTTGAATTGTACGGCTTGATTTAATATTGTTTACGCTGATTAAAGTGTCCTGAGTAATATTGTAATCGGCAGCGAGTGTGCCAATCATGTCGCCGGGTTTAAGGCGGTAAACGGTGTAATAAAGTTCCGGGGCTTCTATGCCAAGATTGGGCTGCGGCGTAACGTCTGCGCCGCCCATGCCGTTTAAGCCAGTTGCAAGGTCTAAAGGCAGTTCGTCGTTTTCATCAATTTCGCTTGCAGAATTTTCTGCGGCGGCAATATTTACGGCACTTTCGCCGCTTAAATCTGCCGCTGCCGCAGATACGGAACTGTTTGCTTCTTCAGTTTTTGAATTGTTTTTTTCTGCATTCGGATTTAATTTTGCAAAAATGGTTTTTACTGCGGAAGTTTTTTCTTCTGCTTTGGTTTCCGTTTGTTCCGGTTTTGCCGCCGGGCGGGTTCTGTCACTTAATGTAATGATAATTTCGTTTGTGCTGTTCGGATTTTGCGCAGCTGCATCAATTTCAGCATCCTGCTGGCTGATTTTTTGCGGCATGGAAGGACTCCGGCTTGCAGAACCTGCAATTACAAAGCCAACCGCCGTAACGTAAATACAAACTGCCGGAATGATTAAAAAATACAAACGTTTTTTTGAAGCCACTTTTATAAACTCCCACTAAAATACGGCAAAGTGCCTGTCTGGCAACGCACCGGGCGTTATTTTTTGTTTATGCCGATTAAATATGTTTCAAAAGATTCGGTTCTGCACGCAACAGGCTTAAAGCCTTTTGCTTCGGTAAAAATTTCACGCATTTTTTTTAAAAGCATCTGCTGGTCGCCGCCCTGAAAAATCTTTACTGCAAAATTTCCGCCGGGTTTAAGCATTGTTTCGGCGTAATAAATTGCAAGCTCTACCAAACCGCTGGAACGGGCTGTGTCTACAACCTTGTTGCCGGTGGTTGCCGGGGCTGCATCGCAAATTACCAAATGATACGGACCTAAATCTTTTGCGCTCTTTCTTATTTCTTCGGAATAAAGGTCGCCTTGAATGAATGTTAAATTGTCACTTTTTACATTTTTTGCCAAAGGTTTTAAATCGATTGAGGTAACGTGCCCGGTTCCTTCCAGCTGGCGGATTACAAAAGTCGTCCAGCTGCCCGGTGCAGAACCAAGGTCTAAAATGCGGATGCCTTTTTTTATGAAACCGTATTTCTTGTCAATTTCCTGAAGTTTGTAAACTGAACGGGCAGGGTAGCCTTCTTTAAAAGCCTTTTGAGACCAGTAATCTGGTTTTTCGTAACTGTTTGATGGCATAAAAGTTCCTTCTGTTGCGCTTTTGTAAAATTTTTATTTGTGCTAAACTTTTGGGTAATGAAAAATTATACACAAAGACTTGAAAATATTGAAGTTGTGCTGCAAAAAAAATTGCCCCAGATGTTTGAACAGGCAGACTTGCAGAATCTTTTTTTAACATTGCCTCAGGCTGTAAATAATTCCCATTTGCAGCCGCTTACAGAACCTTGCCGCAATCTGCTTTTGCTTGGCGGCAAACGCTGGCGCCCGCTTCTGCTGGTTTTGTGCGCCGAAATTTTTTGCAAAACCCAAAAACCGGAAGAAAATGAAAGACTTTTGGCTGCATACAACGCTGTGCCGCTTGTTGAATTTGTGCACACTGCAAGCCTGATTCACGATGATATTGAAGACGCTGCGGATATGCGGCGCGGAAAACCTGCGGCACATATTGCTTACGGCGTGGATACTGCGCTTAACAGCGGTTCGTGGCTGTATTTTGCAGCTTTTTCTTCTATTAATACGCTTCAAATTGAAGATTCAGTAAAACTTGAACTTTATAAAATGCTTGCCGCCGAATTGCGCCGCCTTCATCTTGGGCAGGCGATGGATATTGCATGGCACCGCAACAATAATTTTGTTCCTGGTCGTGATGAATACGAAGCAATGGTTCGCTTAAAGACCGGTACTCTGGCTTGTCTTGCGGCAAAGGTTGGCAGTCTGATTGCCGGCGCAGGTGAAGAAGACTGCAATTTTCTGGGTCTTATCGCCGCGGATATTGGCGTTGGTTTTCAGGTTTTGGACGATGTAATAAACCTTACCACCGGCAACGTTGGCAAAAAGCGCGGCGACGATATTGTTGAAGGCAAAAAAAGCCTGCCGGTTTTGATGCATCTTCAGAAATGCCCCGGCGATTTTGAAAAAATCATGAACTGCTTTAACCGCGCGCGAAGTGAAGGCATAGATTCGCCGGCGGTAGAAGAATGCATTGCAATTGTAGAAAAAAGCGGCGCAATTGAAGAAGCCCGCGCATACAGCGCCCGGCTTATAGACAGCGCCTGCGACAAAATCTGCGCCAGATATTCTGCCGCGGAATCGCCCGCGCTGATTGCGGCTTTGTTTAAAAAGATGGCAGGGCGCTAGTTTTTTTGCATATTTTTCATAAGTTTACCAAATTGAAATTTTTAAAAAGGGGGAAAAATGACAGAATCATCTGAAAGTTTAAATACCAGAGCGATTGAGCTTGCTTCTGACGGATATTACCCCGAAGCTTTGGCGTGCCTGAAACGCGCCATTGCCATTGACCGTAACAATTATTTTTTGTGGTACAATCTTGGCATTACTTACCGCGATTCCGGCGATTTGGAAAATGCCTGCAGCGCCCTTGAGACCGCGCTTACTTATAATGCCGAAGACGGCGATATTTTAGATTCTTTGGGAATGATTTATTTTTCAATTGGCGAAAGTGAAAGCGCCTGCGCAATTTTAACCCAGGCGGTAGAAACCAACCCAAAAAATCCCAAATTGTGGAATGATTTGGGCGTGGTTCAGTTTTCGCTTGGCTGGTACGATGTTGCCGCCGAATCTTTTGAAGAAGCCGTGGGTCAGTTTCCGCATTATTACGATGCGCTTTTTAATCTGCGTGATACTTACCGCGAACTGGGCAACAATACCGGCGCAGAAATTTGTGCTGAAAAATTAAAGCACATTACGCCGCCCCAAAATTGAAAAATCCAATCGGGAAGCAGAATTTTTAAGGAAAAATTGTGGAAGTTAAGCTTTTATACATTGCAGAAATTGTCGGCAAAGCTGGAATTAGCTGTGTAAAACAAATCATGCCAAAAATCAAGGCAGAATACGGAATAAATTTTTGCATTGCCAATGCCGACAGCGCAACAAACGGTTCGGGGCTGGGTAAAAACCACGCGGGCTATATTCACAAACTGGGCGTTGATGTTTTAACCGGCGGCGATATGATTTTTTACAAAAAAGATTTGGTAGACGATTTGTCTTCCATGTCTTACGTGCTTCGCCCGTACAATTTTCCGCCGGAAAGCCCCGGACGCAGCTATAAAATCTGCACTTTAATTGACGGCACAAAAATTGCGGTAGTTTCGGTTTTGGGCTATACGGGCTTTAACCGCATTCACGCTGACAACCCTTTTGTAAGGTTTGAAAGTCTTGTTGAACGCCTTAAAAAAGATGCTGACATCGTAATCATCGATTTTCATTCCGGTACTACCGCCGAAAAAAAGACTTTTGCCTTCTTTGCTGACGGTCAGGTTTCGGCGGTGATAGGGTCGCACGGTCTGGTTCAGACTGCCGACCCGCGCATTATGCCAAACGGCACCGCCGCAATTACCGATGCCGGGCGCACTGGCTGCATCAATTCGGTGGGCGGCTGCGGCACGCAGGCGGCTATTCAGGAATTTCTGTCGGGAATTCCCAACTGGACGAAGGGCGAAGAAATGAGCCTTGAAACATTGCCCGAATTGCAGGGCGTGGTTGTAACCATTGCAGAAAATGGCAAGGCTACGGCAATTGAAGCCCTGCGCGTTCCGCTGTATTAGGCGCATTTGGTGAAAGGTATTGCAAAATGCAGGAAAATGTAAAAGTTTTGCAGGTAAAAGATAATTCCAGAGTTCTTGTTGCGCCGGTTTTTGGCTTGCTTTGTGCCGAATGCAGTACAAAAAGCTGTTACCGCCAGAAATACGCCTTCTGGGTCAATAACAGGCAGGGCTTAAAAGTTCAGCCCGGTGATTTTGTGCGCATAAAAAGATCCGGGCTTGTTACCGGGCTGGAAGGTGTTTTTGCATTGCTTTTGCCGGTTCTGTGCTGTTTTTGCGGCGCATGGTTTGCTAAAAATTGCAGTTTTGCGCTTTTTGCAAAACTTACAGAAGATTTTGCGTGCTTTTGGGGCGCCATAAGCGGTTTTGCTTTTGGTGTTTTTGCAGATTTGGTTTTGGGCTTTATTTTGTCTTTTGTTTTTTCCGCCTATATTGCAGAAGTTAAACAGTAATCCGCAGAAAATATAAAATTGCCAGAAAGACATAAAAAAAGCAGGGTTTTGTAAAAAACTCTGCTTTTTTTGTTTAATGCTGAAAATTTAAAGCGCCCGCCGTATTTGGGCGCGATTTAAAATATTGCAAGCATCAGGCGTGTTCTTTTGCAATTGTGTTAATTGCGTTTGCCATCTGTTTAAGCGAATACTGTTTCTGTACGCCGCCCATTTCAAAGGCAACGCGCGGCATACCGTAAACGATGCTTGATTCTTCGTCCTGACCGATTGTGTATGCGCCCTGCCGGCGCATTTCTGTAATCTGGGCGGCACCGTCGCGACCCATACCGGTCATAATTACGCCCAGCGCCCTGTTCTGGAACTCTTTTGCAACCGATTCAAACAGCACGTCAGCAGACGGGCGGTGACCGTTTCTCTGTTCCGCATCCGAAAGGTGAACGATTGTTGCCAGAGGCTTTTTTTCTACCACAATATGCTTGTTGCCCGGTGCAATCAAAATACGGCCTTTTGTTACCAAATCGCCTTCTTTTGCTTCCTTTACTTCCAGCGGACAGATATTGTTAAGGCTGTTTGCAAATTCTTCAGTAAACCCAGCCGGCATGTGCTGAACAACCAGAATAGGCTGTGCCAGATTCGGGTCTATGTCTTTAAAAACTTCGCGCAGGGCATTCGGTCCGCCGGTAGAAATACCGATTGCAATAATTTCAATTCTGCCGCCCTGACGCAGCGGTGTAACTACGCCGGCTTCTTTTTTTTGCGGCGTAAAAGTAAAACCGCCGGTTGTTGTTGTAGGTGCCGGTGCTGCTGCCGGTTTTACAGAACTTGCAAAAGGCGAAATATGCAGGTCTTTGTAAGTATCCGTAATGTGGCTTGGTTCCGGTATGGAAACCGGCTTTTTGCGCTTTGCAGAAGCATATTTTGTACCGTAACCAATCAAAAGTTCCGTCAAACGCTCTGCAACCTTGGCAATATCCGGCGAATCCGGGCCGGAAGGTTTGGTAACAAAGTCAGCCGCGCCCAGTTCCAGACATTCCATCGTTACTTTAGAGCCTTCTTTTGCAATGCTTGAAAGCATGATAACCGGAATATCAATTCCGCGCTTGCGGCGTTCCTTCAAAAATTCAATGCCGGTCATTACGGGCATTTCAATATCCAAAACAATTATGTCCGGGTTGCAGCGCGGTATTTTTTCCAGCGCAAACTGCCCGTTCATTGCTTTGTCAGCAATTACCAGACCCGGTGTGCGTTCAATAATTCTGCCAACCAAGTTCCGCATTAAAGCCGAATCGTCTACAATCAAAACTGAAATTGAATCCATACTAATCCTGTCGGTTTGTTAATTAATAATAATAAAATAAATTACAGATTTTTCTGGTACAAACAGGCCCAGTCTGTCTTTAAAAATTCAAATTTGGTATTCATTCCAAAAAGCGATTCTGAGTGACCGATAAACAGATATGCTTTTGGTCCCAGAGAATTCCAGAAACGGTTAATTACCGAAAGCTGCGCAGCTTCGTCAAAATAAATTAAAACGTTGCGGCAAAAAATAATATCCAGATTGCGCAAACCGGAATCGTGCATCAGGTTATGGTAGTCAAAATGAATTGTATCCATAATTTCGCTGTTTGCCTGATAACCGCCGTTTGTTTTTGTAAAAAAGCGTTCAAGATATTTTTCCGGAATACCGCCGATACGTGATTCCGGGTAAAAACCTTTCTGCCCGACCATCAGCGATTTTAAGGATATATCCGAAGCGGTAATCTTAAAAGTATATGGCGCCGGCAGAATGTCTTTCAGCATCATCGCAATGGAATACGGTTCTTCCCCGGTTGAACAGCCTGCACTCCAGATATTTATGCAGGTGCCGCCTTTCGCTTTTTTTTCTTTCAAAATCTCCGGCACAATATATTTTTCAAGGGTTTGAAAATGTGCATCGTTTCTGAAAAAACGCGTAAGGTTTGTTGTAATGGAATCAAGAAAAACCTTCATTTCTGATTCGTCACTAAGCAGAAGCCTGTGATATTCTGCCAAAGTTGGAATACCTGTATCGCGCAGTCGTTCACTTAAGCGGCTGTCTAAAATTGAACGGTTTGTATCAGAAAACGATATTCCGCATTTGTCGTAAACCAAATTCCTAAATAATTCAAAATCTTTGTCACTAAGTATGTCTGCCATATTTTCCCTTTTGGTGTAAAAGGCTGGCTGTCAAAACGGGTAAAGCCCAAAAAGAATTAAAAGCAAAGTACATATATGGGCATCTTTAAAAAATTCTTTTTAGAGATGTCTGCAAGTTTTAAGTTCCGAAAAACGGAAATCAAGACATTGCATTTTTTTTAGCTGACCCTAAAATTTGTAATTCTAAAGCCTGCAATTATTTATAAAGCCAAATTACAGCGCGCGACATAAACTATCGTGATAGTTTGTAAAACGGTTTTTGTGTAATTTGCTTAAAAAAATTCTCAAAACAGTCGCTAAAATCAATTTTAATCTATGAAACAAAAATTGTAAACGTAAAATAATTGTAAAAATTTTATAAAATTATGGTGTTTTTTTTCACCGTTGACAAAATTCCTTGTATTTGAAAGAATTTGGCGAATGTTCAATTTGATTAAATTAATGAAAGTTTATAAAACAGTTTTTTTATTTTGCGCCGTTTTTTTTGCCGTTTCCGGGCTGTGTTCCTGTTCACTTGATTACGGAACCGAGGAGGAAGGGCAGAACACGATTGTGCCTGAAATGATTTTGAACAATGTGGATTTTTCGCGCATTGACCGCGGCGTAAAAGTTTTAACCCTTAACGCCGACAGTCTGGAACTTTTTAATCAGGACGACACAACTTTTGGCAAGGATGCCCGGTTCTGGCTGTTCGGGCGCAACGGCGAATGTACCAGTTTTGGCAGATGCGACCTTCTGAATGCTGAAAATGCCACCGGCGTTTATATGCTTTTGGGCAATGTTCAGCTTGAAAATTACCAGAACAATTATTCAATTAAAGCCCAGAACCTGCGCTGGAACAGCAATACCGAACAGCTGGTAAGCGACAGGGAAAATACTGTAGAAGTCTGGCAGCACGCCAAAACCGCGGATGATTCCAGCCTTTATACAAAGGGTACGGGGTTTTGTTTCAGCGCGTTCAGGCTGGGCTACAGGTTTGAAAACGCGGTTACGGGCAGTGTCAGCGCAAGCCGCTGATTGAAAAAGTGAGTATATATGAAGAAAATTTATAAAATTCAATTTAAAACGTTTTTTCTGTTTGTTTTTGCATTCTGGAGCGTCAGCTGCGCTTTTGCGGAAAAAATAACTTTCAGTGCAAGGCACATGTACGGCAGTGCAAGCGCCAATCAGGAACGCACGATTTTGGAAGGCAACGCCGTAATTCAAACTGAAAACTTAAAAATACGGGCAAAGCAAATAGAATTGAGCGGTGAAAGTTACCGTTATGTTGATGCAACCGGCGACGTAAAGGGCACAAGCGACGACGGCTTTAATTTTACCTGCGGAAAAATGCGTTACGACCGCAAAACCGGCATTGTAAGCCTTGAAAATTCGGTGGAACTGACTGATGATGCCAACGACGTGAACGGCAAAGCCCAGCTAGTTGAATACGATTTGAACAACGAAGTGGCAATTTTGCAGATTGACGTAAACTTGAAAAATAAAAACAGCCTTTGCACCGGCGCGCTGGCAATTTACCGCAAAAAGCAAAAGCTGATTGAATTGAGCGGCAGTCCGAAAATTGTGCGTGACGGCGATGTTTTTAAAGCTCAGAAAATTCTTCTGGACATGACAAGCGAAGAAATTACGCTGGACGGAAAAGTTCAGGGTTCGGTAAGTACAGACTAGCAGGAAATATGATGGATTTTAGCGATATTTTAGATGAAAAAAAAGACTATAATATAGAAGAAACTTTGCGTGTTGCAAGTTTGAGCAAGAATTTCGGCAAAAAACAGGCTGTAAGAAGCGTTGATTTTTCCATGCATACCGGCGAAGTTGTAGGCCTTTTGGGACCGAACGGCGCGGGCAAAACCACAACTTTTTACATGATTGTGGGTTTTTACAAGCCGACTATGGGCGAAGTTTTTTTGGGCGAAAAATGCATTACAAAACTGCCAATGTATAAAAGGTCGCGGCTGGGCATAAGCTATTTGCCGCAGGATGCTTCTGTTTTTAGAAAATTAACCGTAGAGCAGAATATCTGGGCTGTTTTGGAACGCCGCCGGGAACTTAGCAAAGACCAGAAGCTGCAAAAATTAGAAGATTTAATAGAAGAATTTTCAATCGGGCATATCCGCA
Source organism: Treponemataceae bacterium (assembly GCA_024402495.1). GTDB lineage: Bacteria > Spirochaetota > Spirochaetia > Treponematales > Treponemataceae > UBA1240. Next base: position 4,784 of record JAKSTR010000056.1, on the reverse strand, counting down.
GGCAGCCGGCGTACACGCTTTCCGGCGGTGAACGCCGCCGCACCGAAATTGCCCGTTCCCTTGCTATAGAACCAAAGTTTCTGCTTTTGGACGAACCTTTCGCCGGCATTGACCCTATTGCAGTTGCCGACATTAAAGCCATGATAAGGCTTTTGTCCAAACGCGGCATCGGCGTGCTTATTACCGACCACAACGTGCGCGATACGCTGGAAATTACCGACCGCGGCATAATAATTTCCAGCGGCGAAATTGTTGTGCAGGGCAGCCGCGACGAAATATTGAATTCTCCTGTAGCCCGCAAACTGTATCTTGGCGAAGAATTCAAAATGTAGTTTGTGCTATTCTATTATCTCTAATTTTTATCCGGTCTGTGCACAAGACGCAGCTTGCAAGCAAACTGCGGTATTTATAAAAAATTGCAAAATCGCCGGGCTTTTTAAGTTCTTTTGATAGAAATATAAAAAAATTAGATAAATGTAATTTATAAAAGGCAATAATAAATCTGAAACACTATAACAGTATATTAAAAAAATGTTGACAGTCTAAAAATATTTTTTGAATAGACTGTCAGAATAATTTTAATAGCCTCTATTTCGAGTTTTATAAATTGAATACTCTAAATTATTTTTAGTTGAATATGCAAATCTTGTCATGCTGAACTTGGTTCAGCATCTTATCTGTTACCAAAATCAGATTCCGGGTCAAGTCCGGAATGACAAAACCTTAAAACTCGATATTCGGGCTAATAGTTTATCAGCCTGAATGCGGGATTGTAATTTTGTAAATTTCTTCTGTTTTGCCTTGGGCGATAGAAGTTAGTGAAAATTAAATAGCTCACGCTAGACAACTAGCTCAATCTATGATATTTTAGAAAGAAGCGGTATTTTGCAATATTTGTTAAAAAGCAAATGTTTGTGAATTATTGTTTACTAAGTTAGATTGGGGGTTAGGGGTATGAATACCTTACTTTGTGTAGGCCTCCCGCTGGCTGGTGTTATTCTTGGATGGACTATTCGCTGGCTGTATGCCAGATTTCAACTCTCTGCAGCAGAACAAAGAGCAGAACGTGTAAAACAGGATGCTATAAAGGAAGCAGAAGCTCAAAAAAAAGAAATTATTTACGAAGCGAAAGATCAGCTTATTCGGGAACGAAAACAACAGGAGCAGGAGAACAAAGAACGCCGGGCAGAATTGCAGCGGCAGGAGCGCAAGCTTGAATCGAAACAGGAAGATTTAGACAAGCGTTCTCAGGCTTTAGATAAGCAGAAAAACGAATGTACTGAGCGCGAAAAGAAAATTGCGCTTAGGGAAGACGCTTTAACACAGGAAGAAGAGCGTTACAGACAGGAACTTGAACGCATTTCAGGTTTAACAGCCCAGGATGCGAAAACGCTCATTATTCAGAACCTTGAAAATGAAGCAAAGCACGATGCACAGGCATTGCTGAACAAAATTGAACAGGATGCACAGATTGCTTCTGAAAAGAAAGCACGTGACATTCTTGTTACGACAATTCAGCGTATTGCAACAGAAGTTACAAGCGATATTACTGTTGCAACGGTTTCGCTGCCAAGTGACGAAATGAAAGGGCGCATTATTGGGCGCGAAGGCCGCAATATCCGCACTTTGGAAACTTTGACCGGCGTTGATATCATTATTGACGATACACCGGAAGCAGTTGTAATTTCGTGTTTTGACCCTGTACGCAAGGAAATTGCAAAAGTTGCTTTGGAACGCCTGATTTCTGACGGACGCATTCATCCGGCAAGAATTGAAGAAATTGTTCAGAAAGTAACAAGAGAAATACAGCAGAAGATTTACGAAGAAGGTGAAAAACTTCTGTTTGATTTGGGCATTGCCAACATGGGGCAGGAAGGTATACGTGCTTTGGGCCGCTTGTACTTTAGAACAAGCTACGGTCAGAACGTACTGAACCACAGCCGCGAAGTTGCTTTGATTGCCGGTATTTTGGCTGCCGAAGTTGGCGCCGACCGCGATTTGGCAAAACGCGCCGCCGTTCTGCACGATATTGGTAAAGGTGCCGAAACCGATTCTGACAAGAACCACGCCGAAGTTGGTATGGAAATGGTTCGCAGAATGGGCGAAGATGCACGGGTTGTAAATGCTGTTGGGGCACACCACAACGACATTGAACCTACAAGTGTTGAAGCTATTATTGTTCAGATTGCGGATGCAATTAGTGCTTCGCGACCGGGTGCAAGACGTGAAACCATGGATAACTATGTTAAGCGTCTTGAAAACCTTGAACAGATTGCCGAAAACTTTGAGGGCGTAGAAAAGGCTTATGCAATTCAGGCTGGACGCGAACTGAGAGTTTTGGTTAACAACGAAAAAATACCGGATAATGAAGTTGTTGATTTGGCGCGCAGTATTGCAAAACAAATTGAAACTGATTTGCGTTATCCTGGAAAAATTAAAATTACGATGATTCGTGAGACACGTATTGTAGAATACGCAAGATAATAAAAAAGCCGCACAGCGATGTGCGGTTTTTTTGTGCCTTTTGGCGTTTGTTATTATGCGCGCGTCATATTTTATTCGCGCTGCTGTTTATTCATTCTGAATATTGCATAAAAAAAACCGCTGCAAATGCAGCGGCATTTTGTTAGTTTCGCCTTTGCCTTAAAAATGTTGAAGGCGCAAGCTTTATTTTTCGGCGTGCCCTAATTCAGCATTTTTCATCATAACTTAAAACCACAGAAACTTTTTGCGCTGGGTATTAAGTTTTTTAACGATTTTGTTAATTGTTTTGTCGGCATCGTCGTAAGAAACCTGACAGGTACCAACCTGTTTGTGACCACCACCGCCATAGCTTGCACAAATTGCGCCAATATCAGAAGTACAGCTGCGGTTAAGAACGCTGTAGCCGATGGCAATGGAAACATTCTGCTTGTTACGGCCGTCAACAATCCAAAGCGAAACATTCTGTTCCGGATAAAGGCTGTAAATGTAAAAACGGTTGCCGGCGTTAATTGTGTCTACGCCGCGCAGGTCGGTAACAATTACGTTGCCAAAAGTTTTTGTATGTTCTTTCAGCATTGCATCAAAAAGTTTGGTCTGTTCGTTATAGCAGTCAATGCGTTCTTTTACGTCGCTAAGTTCCAGAATCTGGTCTGGTGTTTTTACTGCACATTCGGTTAGCAAAGTTTCCATTAAAGAAAGGTTTGAAACCGTGAAATTGCGGAAACGACCCAAGCCGGTGCGGGGATCCATTAAGAAACCGAGTAAAATTCCGCCCTTAGGGTTCAAAATTTCGTCGGCGGTTAACTGCCCAGAATCTACTTTATCGCAGGATTCAATCAGTGCCTTGTAATTGGGCATTTTTTCTTCGCCGCCGTAATATTCGTAAATAACGCGGGCGCAGGAAGGCGCAATTGCCCATTTTCCCGGCACTTCTACGTTTTTTGCCTGATCAATTTCCGAAGAATGGTGATCGAACCACATTCCGCAACCCTGCATGTATGGCACGTTTGCAAGAACGTCGTTTGGGGTAATGGCAAATTTGCCGTCTTGAATGTCCTTCGGGTGAACGAAAACCCAAGTGTCAATTACACCCAAAGTTTTCAGCAAAGCGCCGCAAACCAATCCGTCGTAATCGGAACGTGTAACTAATCTCATAATTTCTCCTGTGCTGCGAATGTATAAACTTTTTATTTAATTATTATAGAATAATTTTAACCCATAATTTAATGGAAGTAAATGCGCGACTTGTGCTTTTTGAAATGTCTCCATCCGTATCTTGGTCAAAGCATGCTCTACTCGATTGGTACACCACATTAACGCTGGATAATGCGCAAAGCCCGAAGCTTTCACAAAAGCGAAAACTACAGACACGGTAAAAAAAGCGCGAAAATTGTTGGGTTGTAGAAGAAGCAAAAAAAAACTACATATATGGTAGAAAAGATGCAAATTATGAGTAAATATAGAATCGATTAACGTATTCCGAGTTTGATATATGTACATTTCGCTATAATAGAGTGCATTTTTTGTATTTCTACCAATCTCCCCTATTTTTGCTCCGCAAAAATAGGGGACTTGTGCCCAGACAATCGGCATTAAGAGAAAAATTGAGAAGCACAAGTTAAAATCTTTTATAAATCTTCGCCAAAAGTGCTTAAAAATTATTTTTGAGCTAATTAATAGGGCGGAGGTATTATGATAAAACAGAAAATAATCCCGATTACCAACGCCGTAATGTTTGCAATGGTGATGCAGGATAAGGAACTCTGCCGGCAGGTGCTGGAAACCCTATTGCAGATTGAAATTGACCATCTGGAAGACGTAAAAACCGAAGAAGTTCTGAAGCCGGCGCTGGAAACAAAGGGCGTGCGCCTGGACGTGTTCGTCAAAAACAGCACCGCGGTATTTGATGTGGAACTGCAAATGACAAATACCGGCAATCTGCCCCTGCGCGCACGCTATTATCAGGCAGTCTGCGACTACGATGTGTTGAAAACCGGTGCGCCGTACCAGGAACTGAAGCAGAGCTACGTAATATTTTTGTGCCCGTTCGACCTTATTGGCGACGGCGAAGTTTGTTACGTGGTAGAAAGCGCCGTGAACGGCAAAGTAAGCGAAAAATACAACGACAAATGCAAAAAACTGTTCTTCAATTTCACAAAATTTGCCAGTTGTGATAATATTCATACATCGGCGCTGCTAAAGTTCTTTGCATCTGGTCAGCCCAGCGACGACCTTACGAAGCGCTTGAGCGAAAAAGTAGTAGAAAACAACGGTCACGAAAAGTGGCGGAGGGAAAACAT
>JAKSTR010000055.1 GCA_024402495.1 Treponemataceae bacterium | reverse complement strand
CGTGCGTTTGCAGGCTGAAATCTGTCAGTTATCCGCCATGTTCTGCATGATAAAGCCTGCGCGTTTTTCCAGTGCCGTCCGGGTAATGCGGTTTTGCAGAAACTATGCACAATCTTCTTGCAAAAGTATAAATACCCTAATGTATAATCACATTCTTGTTCTAATGCGAACGGCATTCTTATTCTAAAGAGAGAGATGTTTTCTTTAGAACGGGAGAATCCTTCTTCTTTTTATATTTTGACAATAATTACTTGGCAATGACAACTTTTCTCGTTATATTATTATTATAAGAAATCCTATGGGGGAATATATGTCTGACGGAGTATTCAAAGAACGCTTTGCCGCTTTGATTCAATCAAGGGGACTTACACAGAAGCAGCTTGCACAAAAAACCAATTTAACGGAAGGTGCAATTTCTCACTATCTAAAGGGCGACAGAGAGCCTAAAGGGGCTATTCTACTGAATATTGCAAATGCCCTTGGAACTTCTATGGACTATCTTAGCGGAAAGACAGACGAAGTAAAGCCTGTGGGAGCAAATGAAGACTTGGAGCTTGCTTTTGAGCTTGTTGCTAGAAATGCACCTAACATGAGTTCAGAAGACAGAGAACGCTTTGTGCGTATTCTTTATGGAAGGAATTAGTAGTATGAAAAAGATTTTAAAAGGATGCGACTATGACAGAATAGAAGAAATTGCCAATGATCTTATAGAAGATTTAGGGTTGTCGCTATTTCCCGTGAATTGTTTTGAAGTTGCTTTTCTACTTGGTATAGAAATAAAGAAATACTCGGAACTCCCAGAGATTGACAGAGATTTTGTAGTGTCAAAATCTAAGGATGGTTACAGTATAAAAATCGGGAACAAGTACATCATTTACTATAATGATGAGCTTGATCGCAACAGGATAAAGTTCACTATATGGCATGAGATTGCACATATTCAGCTTGGACACCTGGAAACAGATTGTACGGAACTTTACGCGCTGCTTGAAGAAGAGGCAAACCATTTTGCTGCTTTCATAATGGCTCCGCTTGCGCTCGTTCACAATCTGGGACTATCTAATCCTGTTGAAATTGCTGATGTATGCGAAATCAGTTTTGACTGTGCTTGTAATGTATATGAGCATTACATCAGGGCTTTCCGGTTTCCAAACATAAAAAATACAATACTGGCAGGAAGAATTGTAAGGCTTCTTACATATAGGCCAAAGGAGGTTGCATGAAAGAAAAAAAAATGCCCTAAAGTAAATATTTCTATATACTTTAGGGCTTAAAGAAACGACACCCGTAAAGACATCTTTCTTAAGTAGCTTTTTGAAGCATATCTATTATGTGGTGTCCTCGTCAAGTAGGCTGAAACTGCGTGGTATTGCAACCGGTTTCTATATCTCATCAAAATCCGCCAAAATGAGCGGAAAGGACACTATTATGAGTAATACAACTGTAATTGATTATGATGATTCGGATGGAACAGGCACTGTAACACTTGTTGCGAATCCATTTGAAAAAGGCGGCAAATACTATGCTAAATTTGACCGTACAACTGTAAATATTGACCATCTGATTGCGCGAATCCAGAAGAAAGACATAGGAACGAATGCAATCATGGCAAAGCACATGGCTTCGCTTTTTAAGGCTGAAATTTTGGAAGCGTTAAGCCGCGGCGAAGCGGTGAATTTGTTCGACTTGGGAACGCTGTATATTACTACAAGTGGATCTGTTAAAGGAGATACACCCGAAACAGCGAGCATCCCCGGCTTTCAGGTAAAGTTTACATCATCCAAAGTAACAAACGAGGCGGTTTCTGCACTCGGAATCAAGAAAATAGTTATATCTGATACAAGTCCGGTTATTGGAGCAATGACAGACCTTTTCACCGGAGAGGAAACAAATAGGTTTACAGCAGGAAAAGCAATCCGTATTGAAGGAACTAGGCTGAAAATTGCAGGTGACGCTGGTGGTGTATTTTTTGCACCTGCAACCGAAAAAGGAGAGCCTGTTCCAGACGAAACGCAGTGGATAAAAGTTGAAAACCTTATCCGCAATGTTTCAAAGACACTGGAATTCTTTTTGCCGTCAGAACTGGAAATAGGAAATTCGTATTGCATAGTATTAAAAACGAACAGTACAAAAGGTAATACTACAAGAAAATCCTATTCAGTCGCTCAAAGCGGCGTAGTAATGGTAAAAGATGAGTGATAGGTACGAACATTTCGCCGTTTATTTTAAGTCGGCGGAATGTATCGCTTTTTTTCTTCTGTATCTTCTTCAAATAGGGTATATGCATAATACATCTTTTCTGTTTAAAGGGATAAAAAACATTGTAAGTATCGGCGGGCTTTATGTGCAGGCGCAATCATTGCAGGATGCTTGCGCCTGAGATTCTTTCATTTTATAAAGCCCTGTACGTATTTTATGCTTTCAAGATATTCTTCGTCTGTATCAAGGTGTTCAATAATCATCGGCATTGCCGGGTTGTGCCTTGTTGCAAGTTCAAGATACAAAGCCAGATCAAGGCTGCCTTTACCGCAGGCACATTCTTCCAGCTGAAAAGTATATTCTTCCTTTAACCGAATGTCCTTAAGGTGGCAGCTTATAATTTGTCCGCCAAGCTTTTCAAAACATTCCCGCAAAAAATCGTCGTTAAAAAAATACCGCCTGGGACTTGTAATCATATTTACAATATCAAGATGTGCGCCAAACTCGCTGCGGTTAACATCGTGCATAAGTTTCAGATATTCGTCAGGGCTGCTTGGTACCATCCAGGGCATAGATTCAATGGAATATTTTGCGGTTTTGGGTTTTGCCCGGTCAATAATCTCCTGAATCATTTCCACCGTTTCACCCCAGGTTTTACCGCTGAAGTTTTCCCTGTAACCGCCGTCCCAGCGCGAACCGTGCGGCGTGCCTGCTACATTGACGCAGCATTTGGCGCCGATTTCATCAGCCATTTTCAGCTGTTCCACGGCGTAATCAATATTTTTCTGCCGTTCTGCCATGTCTGCGGCGAGAGTATTTTTCCATACCCCAACTTCTGCAATTACAAGCCCGGCTTTATCTGCCGCATTTTTGTAAGCCATGTAAGTTTCTTTACCGGCGGTATAATTTACTGGAAAATTTACGCAGCCAAGACCTAAATCAATATGTTTTTTAGCCCATTCTTCCGGCGAATTGTGCTGCAAAGGCGACGAAGTTCCTAAAATCATTGTAAATCCTTAAAAGGTTCTTTTGTGAATTACTGAAGAATCCATTTTGTCAAGGGATAAAACGCCGGTGCGCGCCATAATACCTGCAAGTTCACCGTTCATTTCCATAATTCTTTCATAAACGGCAGTTTCGCCTTTTTTTAAAAGCGGCATAAGGTGTCTGCCAACAGAAACGGCTTTAGCACCCAGTGCAAGCGCTTTATAGGCATCCATACCGCTTACAATTCCGCAGTCAACAAAAACAGGAATCTGATTGGAAACGACTGAAAGAATTTCCGGCAGAATGAACAGCGGCGGAACGGAAAAATCCATCATATTGTGGTGATGAGAAAGCACGATGCCTGCGCAGCCTGCTTTAAGGCATTTTTCTGCATCTTTTGTACTTTGAACGCCTTTTACGACAAAGGGCATACCGCTGTTTTTGGCGGCATTTACAAATTCTGCAAGCTCTTCCGCAGATTTTGCCTTCATAGGCAGACCAAGTACGTTATCGTAGCCGCCGTTTGCATTAAAAGAATGGTCAATATCCATGCCGGCGGCAATGCATCCGGCTTTTGCCGCGTGTTCTATTTTGCGGAAAACTTCTTTATTTTCTGCGTGCGGTTTTATAATCTTGATTGTTTTTGCGCCGGTTGCCGTAATCGCTTCCAGTTCTTCGTCTTCGCCCATGCCAACCCAGTGAACGGCATTTGCCGCCGCCGCCGCTTTTGCATAAATTTCCATACCGTTTTTTGCCGTATTTCCCAAATGCGAAAGGGCTGCCGTCATAACGGGCGTGTCAAAAGTATGCCCAAAAAGTTCCATCTTTGTAGAAGGAAGTCCGCTGTCCAGATAGCGAGTCTCCAGAAGAAGAGTATCGAAATAATCGCGTGTAATTTTGTCTGAATTTGATGAGTATTCCATGTTTCCATTGTAAAGCGATTTATATAAAAAATGCCAATTAAAATTGTTAAAAATGAATTTTAAACGGCTTGCAATCAGCGTTTGTTCTTCATGTATTCAACGACAAACGGCGCATTTTCCCATAAAGGGCTGTGGGCGGCATCCGGCACTTTTACAAATTCTTTTTGGGGTGCTTCAAGCATCTGGCAGTATTGCTGCACCATCTGCCACGGACAGTTGTAGTCGGTTTCGCCGCTTATAAAATACACCGGAACCTGCAATTTTGTTATTTCTTTTCTGTAATCTCTGTTTTTGCAGTCTTTATAAAACGGGGTGGTGCGGTACATTTTCATGCCCTTTATGTAGTTGAATTTTTCTTTTACGGTGTAGCACCTGGCTTTTAATATTGGAATGATTATGCCGGTAAATTCGGTTTTGTCTTTTATCGTGCCGCCGCCTGCGCTGTGCAAAAGATAAACATAATTATACCAGTTAGTGCATTTTACTTTTCCGTCCGGCAAATGGTTTACGCTTTCTTCCAGTTTTTTAAGGTTTCTGCGCTCTCCGCGGCTGGTAAAAACTTCTTTCATAAAATTGTAAATGTAAGTGTCGTTGTCTGCGTCGCTGCTGACAACCTGCGCCATTGCAAAATATGCGCTGTACAGCCGGGGCTGGGCATAAACCGCCTGCAGTGCAATGTGTGTTCCGCCGGAAAAGCCCATAATGTAAATTTTTTCTTTGCCGAAGCGCTGCTTTAGGTATTCGCTTACGGCAACCGTATCTGCAATAATCTGTTCTGTGGTAATCGTTTCCGGGTCAAGGTTTTTGTCGTAAACAAGGCACATTCCGCGGTAATCCCAGTAACAAACCGTGTAATAATCTTCAAGGTTCATAAGCGGGTAAGCTTCGTTATAAAAATAGTCAGATGTTCCCGGCCCGCTGGAAACAAGCAGCAGTACCGGGTTGTTCAGGTTTTTGCCGCGGATAATAAGCCCGTTTTGTGCGCCGTTTATGTTGATTTTTATTTTTTCTGCAATGCTGCCTGCAAGAATGTTTTTATTTTCGTCGCGGTATTTTTCTATTTTTCCGCTGCTTGTAATGGCAAACGCCAAAGCGCATAAAAAAATCAGCCCGGCAAGTGTGACAAAAATCCATAATATTGCAGCTGTCATTTTATTTTTCATTTCTTTTCCTTTTTATGTTTGATTATTTGCATGCGGTTTCATGTTTTTTCTAAAAAAATACAAGTTTCTTCTATTATATACTGTATTTGCCGGTTTTTTTAGGTCAGGCAGAAAATTAGTGAAAAATATAGCGGCTGTTTTTTATGGTTTTTAATTGAAGGCTTAAAAAATGAAGTTTCTTTTTTGAAACGTTAGATATATAATTATTTTTACGGTATTTTCTATTTTTAGGGGCACAACATGGTTTACAGAGATTTTAAAGGTTTATCGCTTTCGCGCCTTGGCATGGGCAATATGCGCCTGCCGGTTATTGCCGGCGGCAAAGACAAAGATATTGATTATGAAAAAGCACAGGCTATTATTGATTATGCAATGAGCAACGGAATTAACTATTTTGATTCTGCTTATGTTTACCACAGCGGCGAATCTGAACGGTTTGCAGGTAAGGCGCTTAAAAAATACCCGAGAGACAGCTATTACATAACTACAAAATATGCGTTTTTTGCAAATCCGGATTATAAAGCCGTTTTTAAGGAACAGCTTGAACGCTACCAGACCGACTGCATTGACTTTTATTTAATTCACTGTTTGCTGGACAATAATATAGAAGATTATTTAACAAACGGCTGTATCGATTTCTTTTTGCAGATGAAAAAAGAAGGCAAAATTAAATATCTTGGTTTTTCTTCTCATGCTTCGCTTGAAACGCTTGAACGCTTTGCAGACCATCACCAGTGGGATTTTGCACAAATTCAGCTGAACTATTACGACTGGAACTATTCCAACGCGAAAAAAGAATACGAAATTTTAACCGAACGCAATATTCCTGTTATGGTTATGGAATCGGTTAGAGGCGGCCGTTTGTCAAGCCTTACGCCGGAAGCAGAAAAACTGCTTAAAGACTGCCACCCGGACTGGTCTGTTTCTTCGTGGGCTTTCCGCTGGTTAAAGCGCTTGCCGAATGTTGTTGTTTCGTTAAGCGGTATGTCTAATCTTGCCCAAATTGAAGACAATGTGGCAACCTACGCCGATGACCGCGCTTTGACGGACGAAGAAGAAAAGCTGCTTTTCAAGGCATGCGAATTGTTCCAGACCCAGCTTAAAGTGCCTTGCACCGCCTGCCGCTACTGCTGCGACGGCTGTCCGGTTGAAATAAATATTCCGGAAGTGCTTAAGGTTTACAACCGCTTTAAGATTGACGGTTCTAATGCTTTGGGCGGTTTAAAGAAAGTTGAAACCAAAGGTCAGCCGTCAGATTGTGTAGGCTGCGGTGCCTGTACCGGTCACTGTCCGCAGTCTATTGATGTGCCTGCCGCAATGAAAGAACTTGCAGAAGTGTTGAGCAAATAAAACCGCACCGCATAATATAGTGCGCTGCATACAAGAATACCCCGGCAAAGTTGCCGGGGCTTTTGTTTTATACCGGCTGGTTTTTTATGGCGCGGCTGTTCAGTTTTTCAGAATATCCATAATTGCGCTGGCTACGCCGTCTTCGTCATTGCTTTGTATGCAGCGTGATGCGGCTTTTTTACATTCTTCTGTTGCGTTTGCAACCGCAAGCCCCAGACCTGCGGCTTTTAGCATTTCTATATCGTTGTTGTTGTCGCCAAAAGCAATTACTTCTTCCGGGCTTATATTAAGCATGCCGCACAAACGTTCAAGCCCGCGGTGCTTGCCGCAGTCGGCGTTGCTTATTTCCAGCAGGTTCAGTTCGCTTGTGGTAATGTAAACTTCTGGCAGCCGTTCTTTTATAAGCTGCAAAACTTCGGCTTTGCGGCAGGGTTCAACGGAAATATCTATGCCTTCAATTTGGTTTATGTTGCTTTGCATGAACTGAATTATGTCTTTTTCCGACTGCCGGGTTTGTTTTAAATACGCCAGCCGCACCGGATTTTCTGAACAAATCAGCTTGTTTTCCAGATCTTTTGCGCCTATGTGGGTTTTGCCCCTGATGTAACATTCAAAAGTTACGCGGTCTTTCAGCAGTTCAATTGCGCCGCTTACAAATTCTTTTGGCAGACAGCTTGTAAAAATTGCGGTCTGGCGCTTTACGTCATAAATTGAAACGCCGTTGGACGTGATTGCATAATTTATATTTTCAATCTGCAAAAGTTCTTTGGGCATGGAATAAAACGAACGCCCGGTTGCAGGCACAAATTCTATGCCGCGGCTGGCTAATTCTTCAATTACGCTTTTTGTTTTTTGGCTTAGGCTTTTGTCAGAACGGAGTAATGTGCCGTCTAAATCGGCAACGATGCATTTATATTTTGTGTTCATATTTTTGTAGTGCTTTTGGTTTGCAAAAATGCCCGGCGGCATAGTTTTTTTACCGTCGGGCGGATTTTTTATTCGTGCGGAGGGTTTAATACCCCGACGCTTGCGGCTAGGTTGTTGATTTTTCAGTCTGGGCGGCGTTTATGGCGTTTAGTGCCTGCACGCGCTGAATGAGCGTAGGGTGGCTGTAATTCCACCATACGTAAATTGCCGGCGGAAAAAGTTCGCTCAGGTTTTCGCTGTTCAGTTTTACAAGGGCGCTGATTAACGGCGCGCCGCTGCCAAGTGTTTTTGCCGCAAAAGCGTCTGCCTGATATTCGTGCCGGCGCGACGAAATGTTTGAAAACGGCGTTAAAATTTCTGCAACGGCAGACCAGACCATGGAAACTAAGGTTAATCCCAGAAACTGCACCCATTCAATTTGGTTTGCTTCAATTGAAAAACCGAAACTGCTGTAAATGCCGGGCAAATGCGTAAACTGAAAAAGCACGAACATTACTGCAAAAATCAGCGGAATTGTTAAAACAAGGCGTCTGGTAATGTGTTTCAGCTTAAAATGTCCCAGTTCGTGCCCAAGAACCGCAACAAGTTCGTCGGTGGTCATCTGGTTTACAAGCGTATCGTACAGCACGATGCGCTTGTTTTTGCCAAAGCCCGAAAAATACGCGTTGGAATGTCCGCTGCGTTTTGAAGCGTCCATAATAAAAAGCCCGCCGTTTTTAAAACCGATTTTTTCCAAAAGTCCTGCAATTTTGTCTTTCAGTTCGCCTTCGGGCAGCGGTTCAAATTTGTTGAAAAGCGGTGCAATAAATTTCGGGTAAATTATTTGAATCAGCAGAACGAATGCAAGCAGCACAAAGCTTACAACAAGCCACCAGTTTTTGGCAAAATGGCAGAAAGCGAAGCTGACGCAAAGCGTTAAAAGCGTGTTCATTATTAAGCCGATAACCGAATCTTTTAGCAAATCCTGCAGCCAGAGTTTTACCGTCATTTTTGAAAAACCGAAGCGTTTTTCTATTGAAAATTCCCGGTACAGGGCGAAGGGCAGGCTTAATATTTCTTCCGGTATTTCTGCCAGAATTGAAAATAAAAGGTAGCAGGCAAATACGCTTAAAAAACTGTGGGGCATGCCGGTAATTTTGGTTACGATACCGAAAATCCACGGGTAAAAACCGAATAAAACCAGTGCCAGCGTTAAAAGTATTCCGCAAAACGACTTTGGAAGCCATAAAAAATATTTGGCGTTTTCGTATTCAACAATTTTTTTTAGCTTTTCTTCATTAAACAGTTCTGCCGCGCCTTCGATATTCTTCAAAACTTCAGGTACTTTGCCGCCGTTTTTGCATCGCGCCCTAAAGTCAAGGTATTCCAGCAGCTGGTTAACTAAAAATGTTGCAATAGTGCCTGCAACAAAAACAATGATAAAAATATTACTAAAATCTACGCAAAACATTTTAAAATTGTAGCAAAACTTGCTGTTTTGTTAAATACGCGCCCGGCTTTGCGGCTTGGTGCGTGTTGTTGGAATTGCGGATTTTGCAGGGCGGGCTTGGGAGAGTGGGCTTGGTGCTTGGGCTTGGGCGCAAAATTTGGTGAGGGCGCAGGCTAGGGGCTTTTTATTTGGTTAATTGCTTGATTCGTTACTTGCCAAACAAATCAGAATGAGAACCTTTCTGGAATAATTCCAAAATAAGTTCGTCGTTATTTATTCGGTAAATCAGCAGCCAGTCTGGCTGAATATGACATTCCCGGTGTTTTGACCATTTGCCTGTAAGCTGATGGTCTTTGTTTTTTGCCGGAAGTGGTTCCAGTTTCAATAATTTTTCAAGAATTTCTATGAAAAGTTTTTCATCTTTTCCGCATTTTAATGCAAGTTTATAATCCTGCTTGAATTGTTTGGAATATCTCAGTTTAAGCATGCAGGGAATCTATCATTTCTTCTATAGACTCATAAACAGGACTCAGATTTTTTCCTTCTTCTGCTTCTTTTAAAACATTTGCAGTTAATTCGTTTGGATTTTCGTAACCAATTTCAAAAGGAATTCTCTTTTCTCGTATTACTTGTTTTAAGAAAACATTGATTGCACTTGTCATGGTAAGACCAAACTCTTCAAAAAGCTGTTCTGCTTCTTTTTTGGTTTCTAAATCAGTCCGAATGTTTATTGTTGCCATTGTGCCCATAAGATTACTCCTTAATGCATACTGTAATACAATGTAATGCAGATTGCAATATAGCGGTTTTTAAAGTACTAAGTTTGGTCAGTTCCATTCAGTTTTGCCTGCCAAAAATACAGCGGTTGAATTTTCTTTTATAAAACTTTATCTTAAAACTATGACTAATCCACGCGTTTTTTTGAATAAAAAAGAAGAAAATGATATTTTGCAGGGTTTTCCCTGGGTTTTTGATAACGAAATTGCTTTTGTAAAAGCAATGAACGGCGACAAACTGGAACAGACGCCGCTTGCCGATTGCAAAGTTAAAGACGGCACTCTGGTAGAAGTTTACACAAAAGGCGGTTTGTGCCTCGGTTCTGGCATTATCAACCGCAAATCTAAAATCTGCGTAAGGCTTTTAACCAATAAACCAACCCCTCAGGGCATTCAGTTTTTTAACAAAGAATATTTTGCAGCCTTAATTGAACAGGCTTTGCAGATGCGCCTTTATACCTTTTCTGCCGAAGATTCTTTCCGCCTTATTTTTGGCGAAGCCGATTTTATTCCCGGCTTAATTGTAGAACGCTACTGCGATATTTCCGGCAAAGTTTTTCTGGTTGTACAGTTCCTTACGCTCGGCGTAGAAGTTTTCCGGCTTCCGGTTTTGCAGGCACTTGAAGAAGTTTGCAAACCAGCCGGTATTTACGAACGAAGCGACGCAAACGTAAGGCTTTTGGAAGGTTTGGAACTTAGAAACGGCTGGTTAAGCGAAGAATTTGACCCGTGCATTACCATAAAAGAAAACGGCGTTCTGCTTAAAGTAGATTTAGCCGGCGGACAAAAAACCGGTTACTTTTTAGACCAGAAAATGAACCGCCGCATTGCTGCAAGCTATGCAAAAGACGCCAAGGTTTTGGATACATTCACCCATACCGGCGCTTTCGGCTTAAACTGCTTCCTCGCCGGTGCAAAATCGGTACTTTCGGTTGATATTAGCGAAGACGCCTGTAAAACCGTGCAGGCAAATATTGAACTGAATAATGCCCAGAATGTAATGAATGTACGCTGTGCCGACGTTTTTGACCTTTTAAAAGAATGCGAACAGCAGAAAGAACAGTTTGATTTGATAATTCTTGACCCGCCGGCATTTACAAAAAGTGCCAGAGCCGTAGAAAAAGCTTACGGCGGCTATAAAGAAATTAACCTGCGCGCCATGAAGATTCTTAAAAAAGGCGGCATCCTGATAACCTGTTCATGTTCGCACTTTTTTGATTCAAATATGTTTTACGGCATGATTCATAATGCGGCGGTAGACGCAAAACGGCGCGTGCAGATACTGGAAAAACGCGGCGCCGGCTCAGACCACCCGGTTTTAATGGGCTATCCAAAATCTGACTATTTGAAATGCGCAGTTCTTAGAGTTCTGTAGGTTTATAATGGAAGATTCTTTTAACTGCATCACGGTTTTAGGCCCAACTGCAACCGGCAAAACTGCGCTTGCCGTAAAACTTGCGGTTTTGCGCGGCGGTGAAATTCTTTCTGCCGATTCGCGTCAGGTTTACAAAGGTTTAGACCTTGGTTCTGGCAAGGATTTAAGCGAATTTCACTGCCAGAACGCAGACGGCACTTTTACCGATGTGCCGTATCACCTGATAGACATTACCGATTTGTCCTGCGAGTTCAGCGTTTTCAATTACCAGCAGGCTTTTTACCGTTCTTTTGCCCAGGTTTTGGGCAGAAACGTAATGCCAGTTGTGTGCGGCGGCACAGGAATGTACCTTGATTCATTTTTGCGCGATTACCAGCTTTTAACCGTGCCCACAAATGTGCCGCTGCGCCAAAGCCTTAACGGCAAAAGCGATGCTGAACTTGCAGAAATTCTGCAAAATCTTAAAGGCGATCTTCACAATTCCACCGATTTAACCGAACGCCACCGCTTGGTGCGCGCAATAGAAATTGCCGAATACGAAAAAAGTGAAGACGCAAAAGCCGTTCTTGCCGCAATGCCTCCGCGCCCGGATATTCGCTCTTTTAACATCGGGCTTACTTTTCCGCGTTCGGTGCTGCGCGCGCGCATAAAAACGCGCCTTTACCAGCGCCTTAACGACGGCATGATTGAAGAAGTTGAAGGGCTGCTTGCTGCCGGTGCAACTTACGACCGTCTGGAAAGGCTTGGGCTGGAATACCGCTTTATTGCTGAATATTTGCAGGGAAAATTTGCAGGAAAAGAAGATTTTATTGAAAAACTTTATATTGCAATCGGTCAGTTTGCCAAACGTCAGGAAACATGGTTTAGAGGCATGGAAAGAAAAGGCGTAAAAATAAACTGGCTGCCCACCACCGAAACTACCACCAGCGATGAAGTTTTTGAAATGGCAAAGCAAATGCTTAGCGGCGTAAATTTTGACTGATTTTTATGACTTTTGGCGTTGAAACTTACAGAAAAAAGCGCATGGCGGCGGTAGAACCCTATATCGCCGCTCTTCCTGTCAAAAACTGCGACATTGCCGTTTGCATTCCCGCTCTTGACGAGCTTGAATATTTGCCTGCAACAATCGATTCTATTGTGAATGCATGGAATTTTTACGGTCTTTGCAAAAATGCCGGGCAAAATACCCGTACTGCAAGAATTTTTAACAGTCTTTTAATCGTTGTAAATGTCAACAACCGCCAGAATGCAGGCGAACAGGTAAAAATCAATAACAGGCTTCTATTTGAAAAATTATGCAATTTGCCATTTGCTGAAAATACTCAAAATTCCCAAAACACCAAAAATACTATTGAACAACCCCGGAATCCGTTAAACGATTCAATTAGGCTGGTTTCAATTAACAGCTTTAGCCCCGGCAACGAACTGCCGGAAAAAGACGGCGCTGGATTTGCCCGTAAAATTGCCCTGGATTATGGCTTTTTGTGCTGTAACGGCAGAAGCGACGCAATTTTGTGCTGTCTTGACGCCGATACCCTGATTGACAGCGATTATTTTACCGCCATTGCCCAAAGTTTTGGCGATATTGTAAAAAACGGCAGGGCGGTGCAAAAAGTAAAGGCAGGCGTAACCGGGTTTCATCACCAAGCAGGGCAAACAGCACAGCAAAACGCCGCAATTATCAGCTACGAAGAATATTTAAAAAGCCACAGCCGCAGCCTTAAAAACAGCGGCTCTCCGTGGTGGCCGGTTGCTTTAGGCCCAACCATCGTTTGCACCGCCCGGTTTTATGGTGCTTGCGGCGGCATGAACCGCCATATCGCCGGGGAAGATTTTTATTTTTTGCAGGCGCTGTTAAAATCCTGCGGCGAAGGCGAGTTTGCAGAAATTCCGTGTACGGTGCACCCGGCGGCACGATTAAGCAACCGGGTGGCTTTTGGTACGGGCACGGCAATACAGGCACAAATTGAACAGACCAAGCCGGTGCAGGGTTTTTTGCCAAGTTCGTTTGAAGAATTAAAGACGCTTTTAAGTTTTGCAGAAAATTTCTGTACCGCGGCAAGCCAGAATTCCTGCATACAGGCAGACGGCTTTTTAACCGGATTGCAGTCATTAAGCCCCAAAAGCTGTGCATTTTTGCAGCAGGAAAATTTTGCCAAAATATGGCAGAAACTTTTTGACCAGAACCGGAAAAATAAAAAAGCCCTTATGTGGGCTTTTTACTGCTGGTTTGACGGCTTAAAAACCATCAGATTTTTTCATTTTCTTGAAAGATAGCAGAACTGCGTATTTTGCAGAAAAGCTGAAATATTAAAGCTCCAAAAAGCCGGAACATAAAAAAAGACCGCAATTATAAAAATTACGGTCTTTTTTTATGGCAAGTTGCTCTTTGTAAGCCAGCCGCTTTTATCAAAAAGGGCAGGGCTGCTGCTTAAAAAACACAAAAATACTTTTGAATTTTTTATGGGGCAGCACTAGGCTGTTGCTACCAGATTTTCTTCAACGCGCTGAACCTTTTTAAGGTATCCGGTTCTGATGCAGGTATCAAACAGCTCTTTTGTCATAAATTCATTTGTGACTTCATCGTAGCCGTCTTTATCCCGGACGATTCTAATTACATATCCTTCATCAGTTTCACGCAAAATGGTAACAAAGTCGTTTGAAGCGTTCAAAGTTCGCAATGAATAAGTTTCCACATCGGCCTCCTTTGATGGTTTTTAAGCTCTGCGAATTTTTAATCTTGCCTCCCACGTTAAGCTTTTGCACAAATTCATAACTTTATGAAAAAAGCTCACCTTTATTGTCGGTTTTATAAATGGCTTGTTTAGCAAAAAATGAAATTATTGAAAAGAAATAAGCTTTTTTTTCTCATTTTGAACGCTGCGCTTTTCTTCGCGCGCCTGATAATTTGCGTGGTATTTTTGATGTCTTTTATAAAAAGAATTGCTAAACGGTTTTGCGGGTTTTAAAAATAGGGTAGAATTGTTTTATGGTTTCTGAATGTTTTGAATTTTTTGTGGATTGTCATGCCCATTTTGCCGGGCAAAACGCTGACGATTTTTTCTGCAATTGCGGTAACGTCAAAAACGGCATATTGGCGGCGGCTTGTTTTTGCACCAATAATATAGAAGAAAATTTACAAATTTCAAAACTTGCCGCCAAAACCGAAGTTCGGTACAAAGCCCGGCACGCCCCGCAAAGTTTCTATATGCCGGAAAACATTATAATTTCAGCTTATGGCATACACCCGCTGGATTTGCAAAGCCAAACCAGCCTGCAAATTGCCGGTAATTTGGAAAATTTGCAAAATCTTGCCCGAAACAAACAGATACGCGCCGTTGGCGAAATTGGTTTTGATTTTAGAAACGCCCGGCTGCGCCAGTTTGAAGAACTGCAATGCCGGTATTTTGAAGAACAGCTTGCAATTGCCGAAAAATTCAGTTTGCCGCTTGTTGTGCATAGTGTGCGCGGCACGCAGAAACTGTTTGAATATGTGCCAAAACTGCAAAAACTGCCCGGCGTAATTTTTCACTGCTGGGGCGGTACTTATACCGAAAGCCAGTATCTTTTAGGCAAAGGCGTAAACGCGTGGTTCAGCTTTGACAATAATTTGCTGCAGGGCAAAAAGTCCGCAATAGAAGCCGCGCAAAAACTGCCGCTAAACCGCATTTTGCCCGAAACCGATTTTCCGTTTGCAGGCAGCGCAAAGTGCCGTAATGCAGTTAGCCAGATTGAAGCCGTAAAAACCGTTTATGAAAAATTAAGCGAACTTTTGCAAATTGAACAGTTTGAACTGGCACGGAATCTTTACTGCAATTTCTGCAGCGCTTTTTCCAGTTCCGGAATAAGTTCCTGATACAAAACCGTAATCTGCGGAATGTACGGCGTGGCGTCGCCTTCTTCTTTGCCGCGCAAAATGCGTTCGGCTTTTGCACAAGCTTCCTGCAAACGTTCAGCGCCAATAGTTGCCGCCGCGCCTTTCAGCCTGTGAATTTCAATGCCTGCGTCCATTTCCAAACCCTGGGCAATCATTTCTTCAATTTTTGCCTGATTGTATTGCTGGTCCTGCAAAAAAACGGTGATGATTTCTCTGTAAATTTCCGGGTCGTCGCCCATCATTTCCATGCCGCTTTCAAAATTAAGAATTTGCTTTTCCATAAGTTCCGCCTTTGGTAAAAGTGATAAATTGAAGTAATACGTTTAATTTGAACTTTTGAAAAATGACATTTTTAATTTTTTAGTATGAAAGATATTATAGCCTATTTTTATAAAATTCGCTATAATTTTTTTATGAAGAAATTATTTATTGTTTTGTGTGCCGTCATTTTAAGCACCCTGTTGTTTTCCGTTTCTTTATTTAGCGGTAATTTTGGCATTGAATTATTGGCAATGCCGGTTACTTTGATTTTCTGCCTTGTTCTGGGCTTTATTGCTTTGCTGAAACTTGTAAAACAGAAGCAGACAAAATACATTGGCGCAGTTCGCAAAATGCTGGAATACCTGCCTTTTGTTGCCCTTGTTTCTTTTGTTCTGCGCCATGCAGGCAATAGCGAAACCGGTTACGTAATCGATATAATTTCTGTAGTTTTATGGGTAGTAATTTTAGTTACTTCGCTTTTAGCCCTGTTTATGCTGAACGAAAAACGTTCACCTTTTGGTCAGATTGAAAATAAAAAAGCAAAGGGCATTAAACGTGTTGGCGTAGAAATTCTTGAATGGCTTGACGCCTTTATTCAGGCTGCATTCGTTGTTTCCCTAATCAATATTTTTATTTTCCAGTTATACGAAATTCCTTCGGAATCGATGGTTCCTGAGTTTTTGATTGGCGACCGCGTTGTGGTTTTTAAAACTTCAGCCGGGCCTTCTTTTCCGCTTTCGCCGGTTAGCTTGCCCCAGCTGCGTTCTTACAAGCGCGGCGACATTGTAGTTTTCCGCAATCCGCACAACGACACCGGGCGCAAGGGCGAAGTGAAGAACTTTATAAACCAGCTTGTTTATATGGTAAGCTTAACTTTGGTAAACCTTAACTACGACGAAAAAGGTATTCCGATTGCAGACCCTTTGGTAAAGCGTGTTTGCGGCGAACCTGGTGAACAGCTGATGATGGTAGACGGGGTTCTGTATTCGCGCAAAAGCGCCGCCGCGCCGTACGAAGCTGTAAGTGCCGACAGCAACTGGGCAGAATGGAACCTGATTGAACTTCCTTCGGAAACCAGAAAAAATGTTCGTTATTTTCCGCTTGAGGATACTGGTTATTTCCCAATGGAAGAAGTGGGCTATTCGGTTTTGTGTCAGATTGAAAGCGAAAGAAAAGAACTTAACATTGACGAAGCAAAGCTGGAAAGCATTTTTTTAGCAAACAGGTTTGAAAATTTATGCTATCTGCTGCATCAGAACGGCGTTGAAAATGCTGATAAAAGCAGTTGGTCTAAAATTGTAAGCGGTGACAATATGTGGATTTACCGTATGTTCAGCAACAACGAAGAAATAACCCGCAATTTGCTGACCACAGCCGGCGGTGCAGCATGGTTTAAGGCTTTTATGACAGAATGGATAAACGCCTGCCCGGTAGAAGGCGAGCTTATTGGCGGCAACCTGTACGATGATACAATGTTCAGATTGAACCTGATGGCAAAACTTAATTTCGGGCGGCTTGTAGTGCGCAATGTTGAACTTCTTACTTCCAACATTGCGGCATCAAAAGACAGCGTAAAAGCTGAATGTCTGGCAAATTGGCATAAACTTTATTATTACACAATCTGGACGGACAGCCGCAATATGCCGCAGTTTCCGCTTAATGCCGATGGCAGTGCCGCATTTATCCCTGAAAACTGCTATTTTATGATGGGCGACAACCGTTTTAACAGCCTTGATATGCGCCACTGCTACGACGCTTTTTTTGCGCCAATCAGCAATTTAGACCCGTATTCCATGAATTATTCCAGCCGGATGGCGCCGCAGTATGTAAGCGCCAAACGAATCCTTGGTTCTACCGCGCTGCGATTCTGGCCGGTTAACCGCTTTGGCACGCTGAAAGCAAATTTAGTTGAAAAAAAATAATCACCCGAATAA
>JAKSTR010000054.1 GCA_024402495.1 Treponemataceae bacterium | reverse complement strand
TCCCAGTCAGACATGTCTTTTATGCCAATGCAGAAAATGCATTTTGTGACAAAAAATAATAGCGTCACAATTAAAATACGTTTTTTCATTTTGTACATCCTTTTTTATTTGCTGGTGAATGTTTTAATAATACTAATTATCGCGTTTTAATTGTAGCTAGTCCAAACGTCGAGTTTCAAATATTTGCCATTCTGAATTTGTTTCGGAATCCGTGCTTTTGCTTTCTGCTTTGTCTCTAACTATTGCTTAATATTGGCAAAAGCCCCCAGTTTTTGCCTGTGCAAAAACTGCGACTATTTTTATGAAAGTTGGATGCTGAAACTAGTTCAGCATGACGGATGATGTGCACCGCCGCCGCATGCTAATAAATTCAGCATGACGAAAAAAAATTGTATTTTATAAGTGATTTTTATATATCAATTTCTAAAAGCTCGACATTCACGGTAGCTAGTATTTAAATGAAATAACGACAAGGTAAAGGCTTGTTATTTCCAAAAGTCTTTTCCTTGCCGTTTACATGGTTTACGTAAACTATGAATAATTGCCGATTTTTTATGCACCCTTGCCGTAAAAAAAGTGGCTTTGTAAAAGCTATTGAAAACTTTTTACAAAGCCGTGTTTTTATGCATTGCACCGGGCGCAGTTGTTGCAAACCGGCGCGTGCATTCAGTTTCTTTTATTTTTCTATTTCTTTGTATTATTTATACATATTTGTAGAAAGATACTTGTACGCGTTGTCGGCAAGAATTACTACAATATTTTTACCGGCAGCTTCCGGGCGTTTGGCAACCTGCGTTGCTGCCCAAAGTGCCGCGCCTGCCGACTGTCCTACAAAAAAGCCTTCAGTTGCAACCAGTTTGCGCCCGGTTTCGTAGGCATCTTCTGCAATTACTTCAATACATTCGTCGTAAACCGTGCCCATATTTTTGAACAATGTCGGCACTTTGTCGTCCGGTACGCCATTAAACGGCAGAACGCCGTCAATCGTATTGCGTTCCGGGAATGCCGGGTCTTTTAGCGACTGTTTTGCAGGCTGGGCGCCAATAATTTTTACATTCGGATTTTTGCCGCGCAAATATTTTTCCAGCCCGGCAAGAGTTCCGCCAGTGCCAACCAGCGCAACAACATAGTCAACTTTTCCGTCTGTGTCATTCCAAATTTCCGGGCCAGTTGAATTTATGTGCGCATTCGGGTTTGCCGGGTTTGCACACTGATTGATGTAAAACCACCCTTTCGATTTTGCAAATGCCGTCATAAAAGTATTCAAGCCTTCCTGAGAAAGCCCGGTTTTGATGATATCCAAAAATCCCGGCACGTCTGCAACCTGCAATAAAGTTGCGCCAAGTGCTTTAAGAATCTGTGAACGTTCCTGCGAAACCCCCGGCTGAATGATTGCAACATATTTATAGCCTTTGGCATTTGCAAAAGTTGCCGTTCCAATACCGGTGTTTCCGCTTGTATAGTCAACAATCGTCATTCCCGGTTTCAAAATGCCGTCGGCTTCTGCCTGCAAAATCATATTCAGGGCGGCGCGGTCTTTTACGCTGCCCGAAGGGTTAAAATATTCAAATTTTCCAAGAATATTTCCTTTTGCTTCTTCCTGTTCCGAAAATCTGTGAAGATTTACAAGCGGAGTATTTCCAACCAGTTCTGTTATTGAGTTATAGATTTTTCCCATATTCCTTTCCTTTTTTTTGCGTGTTTATTTTACGTTGAAGAAATTGTATTCAACTACCTGAACAAGTTCTTTTTTTGCTTCCAAACCTGAAAGCGTAAGAAGCGCCCATGCATTGCCTGCCGTTCCAACATACAAGCCGGTATAGCTTTCTACCTGCGTAGGAATCGTGCGCCACCAGTTTCCGCTCCAGCGTCTTACGTTTTGCAGTTTGTAAATATTGTCAGGCACATCCGGCACAAAAGACTGCCCGATTATCATTTTTGCGGTGCGCTTCGCATATTCCAGAAATTCCTTTTCGCCGGTAAGTTTGTAAACAAGGGCGAAATGTTCCAGCAAGCCCGGCGTACCGCAGCAAAGTGCCTGACTTGGCCAGTATCCGCGGGAATAAGTTTCCGGCGCGCCTGCTTCTATAATTCCGCGGGAAAGTTTTTTTACCCAGTCAAGGTAAACTTTTTCGCCGGTAAGTTCATACAATTCTGCAAAAAGCAGCGAAGTACCCGCCGGACCGTGGCAGGTGCTGAGATAATAAAACTCGGTTGAAGGCCCGCGCTTAAGGCTGTCCAGATACGGCACAAGCACCGCGTCGTCGTTTCCAACCGCAATTCCCTGAATGTATTTTGCAGCTTCAACTGCGTTTTCAAGGTATTTCTGTTCTTTTGTTGCCTTGTACAAAATTGAAAAAATCAAGCCAATACCGGAAGTTCCGTGGGCAAGGTTTACCCAGAAAACGTCTTCCGGAAAATCGATGATTGTAAGGTCAACAACGTTCCAGTATTTGCCGCCTTTTGGTGCAGGCGCGGCTTTTGTTATCAAGAAATTTCCAATTTCCTTTGCCGCATTCAAATATTTTTCGTCTTTTGTAATATTCCATACTGCAACAAGATATGTTACAAAACCGCCGTCGCCGCAAAGGTCGTTCTGCTGGCTCCAGAAAATTCCGGTTTCTGCCTTTTTTGCTGCAGCAAGCAAATCGTCTGCAACTTTTGCGGCATATTTTCTGTATTTTTCTTCTTTTGTAATTTCGTAAAGCTTTACGTGAAGATACGCGCTGCCGGCTGGACCGTTGTAATAGCCAATTTTCCAGCCCGGCATATTTTTTACGTGAACAAGTTTGTCCGCCGGTTTGTTATTGTTTAGCGCCTTTTCATAAAACGCAACGCCTTCATCGGTGGCAATAATATCTTCTGCCGCGGCTTTTGCGCTTTCTAGATATTCGCTCTTATTTGTTATCTGGTAAAGTCTTAGATAAAAAAGCCCAATGCCAGCCGAGCCGCCGTAAAGGGATTTTTCCGTAAGCATCGGATAATCGGTAAAATCTTCTTTAGAATCCGGGCTTTGGCTCCATCTTTTTCCAAAGGCGGTTTTTCTTTCCGTAGACTTAATCCATGCCGCCGCTTCTTCTGCAATCTGCACGTAATCTTCTGCTGCGTACTTTTTAAATAAAATATTGCTTGCCATAATTTTTCCTCAGTTTATAAAAAAATGAATAATTTGCCACCTTTTGGTAATTTTTTTTAAGAGACAGCTGCTTTTTTAAGTGATTTTGTTGAAAAAAGAAAATTAACAGGAACAGAGGCACATGACTCCGTTTCTATAATTTTCCCGAACAAGTTTTTCAAAATAAAACTTCATATTCATGTACCTCCTTTAGTTGAATACCTAGTCAGCTGCTAGGATTTAAGATATTTACGTTATATCCCTATTTACCTACTAAGTCAATAGGATTGTTAAAAAAATTGAATAAATTTTTATGCAATATTTTTTTGAAAATTTTTCAATTTTATGCTGTGCGTGAACTGTACGCAGACTGCATAAAAATTGAAAATGCTGAAAATTATGGCAGAAGTTTGCGGCGTGCTTGCCTATTTTGGTATTTTTTTATATTCTATCAATTGTGCTTTACAGATATTCAGCAAATGACCGTGGCGTGCCTGTAAAAAAGGCAGTTGTATATACCAAAAACGAACATAACATTTCACTTGAAAAAATCGACCAAGACGCTTTGCGCATTGTAAAATATTTGCGCGACAACGGCTTTGATTCCTATATTGTGGGCGGTGCAGTGCGCGACCTGATTGTTGGGCGCACACCAAAGGATTTTGACATTGTTACCGATGCAACCCCTGCCCGCATAAAAAAACTTTTCCGCAATTCAAGAATAATTGGCAAGCGTTTCCGGCTTGTACACGTTTTTTATGGTACAAAAATATTTGAAGTCAGCACTTTCCGTTCAACTGAAGACGGAACTGTCGGCAACAAGTTTGGTACAATTGATGAAGACGTTAAACGCCGCGATTTTACGTTAAACGCCCTTTACTACGACCCTATAAAAGAACAGATTATTGACTATGTTGGCGGTATTAAAGACATTAAAAACCGCAGAATTGAACCAGTTATTCCGCTGAACGTAATTTTTAAGGACGATCCGGTACGCATGCTGCGTGCAATTAAATACGCCGCAGGCACGGGCTTTCATTTGCCGCGCCGGGTTAAGCACGCAATCTGCAAGTCTGCAAAATTGCTGGCACCGGTTTCGCCTTCGCGCTTAACAGAAGAACTGATAAAAATTTTGAACAGCGGCAATGCCTGCGATATTGTTACCCTTGCCCTGCAAACCGACCTTTACATGCATATTCAGCCGGCGGCATGCGCTTTAATTTACGCAGATTCTAGTTTTGAAAAAAAATATATGAAAAGTTTGCAGGAACTTGACCAGATGATTGCCGCCGACAGCGAGGCAAGACTGGGCAAAAAACTTTCTTATATCATTCAGGATTTTATTGAAAGCCTGACCGACTGGAAAAAGGAAATTGCAGAAAATCCAAATCCTTCGGAATTGTATGCAAGAACCTGGACCCAATGCCGCAATTTTGTTTTGCCAATGAATCCGCCGCGCATTGAACTTGAGTTTGCAATCAGAACCTGCCTTAAAAAGCTTGGCGTAAATACGAAAATTCCTAAGAGCGCGTTTACAAACAAAAGCGTAAAGAACGCCGCAGCAAATGCAAACGGCAACGAACAAAAAACGGCAAAAAGTGCGCGCACAAATGAAGGCCGCAGGCGCCGCTATAAAAGCAGCAAAAATAAAATGACAGAACTTTCCGCCGAAAACGGTAAAAATACGCCAAAAGCTGCGGCGGCAAATATTCCAGCATCCGTTGCAGGCACGGCACAGACAAAAAATCCTGTAGCAGTTTTATAAAATCTGCAAAAAAAAACACCAGTCTTTCGGCTGGTGTTTTTTTATGGCTTACATTGAACTATAAAAATGGCTAAGGCACAAACCCAAAACGGCTAAACCGCCTTAGCCTTTGTATTTTTGCCACCGGATATTTCAAAAATGCTTTGAAATATCCGGCGAAGTGTATTATTTTCTTCCAAAATATTGCTAAAGTTCCAAGCCTTCCGGAATCGGGTTCACGGCTTCAACTTCGTCTTCGTGTTTTGTTTCCTTCGGAACATCTAATTTGTTGCGCTGCAATTCTTTATTAAGCCATGCAAAAATATCTGCAAGCACTTCGCCGCGGTTTGTTTCGTTCAAAAGTTCGTGGCGCGCACCCGGATATTCTTTGTATTCAATTTCGGTCATGCCCTTGTTTTTGTATATTTCAACCAGCTGCCTTACGCTTTTTGCATAATTGCCAACCGGGTCTTCGCTGCCCACGATAAAATAAACCGGGAACGAAAGCGAAAGGTTTTTTAAGGCATCTTTTCTATGAATGCGGCTTAAACCATCGAACAAATCCAGATAGAAAGCCAGAGTTGGCGTAAACGAAGAATAAATGTTGCCTTCTTCTTTTTTCATAAGTTCACGGTCGCGGGTTTGCCACGCTGTAGAACCTTCTTCTTTTGGAAAATGGCTGTTGTAACCGGCAAACGACATATTTTTAACTAACTTTGAACGGCGTTTTTTTCCGCCGAAAATCTTCAAAATATTAACTACAATTTTGCCGCCAATAACCGCTGCACCTTTCGGGCCGGAAGTACCGCACAAAATTGCACCGTCAATGTCGTGCGAAAACTGCTGAATGAACGACTGACCGACGAAAGAACCAAAAGAATGGGCAAAAAGATAAGTTTTTTTCCCGGGAAAATCGGTTTTAAGGCGCTTGGTAACTTCGCGCAAATCAAGTACAACACGCTGAAAACCGTCAACATTTGCAAGATAACCCAGATTTTCCGGGCTGCCGGCAGTTTCGCCGTGACCGCGGTGATCGTGGGCATAAAGAACAAAGCCGGCGTTAGCCAGAGCTTCGCCAAATTCGTTGTAGCGCATTGCATATTCAATCATTCCGTGGCTAAGCTGAACCAAGCCGATAACGGAAGTTTTTTTATCCGGCATCCAGCGGTGAACCGCAATTTTCTGTCCGTCGGACATATGCATAAAAATTGTATCTTTCTTCATTAAATTCCTCGTTTTTTGTTAGTTTTGCCGGGAAAGCTTTATGTAAAACGGCTTGCCCTAATTCTTAAAAAAGTACAATATAAAACTTATGATTGCAACTGGTATTATAACACAAAAAATGCTTGCCGGAGGCTTTTGTCTTGGTAAGATAGACGGAAAATCTGTGCTGATAGAAGACGCTTTGCCAGGTGAAACCGTAAGCGTTGAAATTACACAGGACAAAGGCGATTTTTATTACGCAAAAGTTACCCGAATTGAAAAGCCTTCAAGCCTGCGCATTAACAGCACCTGCCCTTTTTACGCAAACTGCGGCGGCTGCAATCTTCAAATTACTGCGGTGCAAAACCAGCGCAATTTAAAAGAAGAAATAATGAAAGATGCCCTTATCCGCGCCGGGTTAAACGAAGACCAGATACCAGAAATTTCTACCCTTTTTGCAGACGAATGGCATTACCGCAATCGTTTTCAGCTGCACGACGGCGGCTTAAAAAAGCGTAAATCCAACGAAATTATAAAAATAAACCAGTGCCCGGTTGCAGTTGAAGAAATTAACGAATATTTGAAAAATTCTGCCGCCGCAAATGGCGAAAAAAACGCAGAACAAATATCCAAAAACTCCAAATCTTCTAAAAAATCTAATAATTTTATGCAAAATCAGCGCGTGCACCTTTTTGCCGCAGACGGAAAGCTTACAATTGCCCAGCCCAAAGAAAAGCGCGGCAAATTTGCAGGCAGTTTAATTGATGATGCAGAACTTTGTACCGTAAACATTCTGGGCAAAACCTTGCAGTTTTCGGTACAGGGATTTTTTCAGTCTAATTTGCAGATGCTGCAAAAAACAATTCAGCTTTTGTGCAAAAATCTGGGCGGCAAGCGCTGTGCAGACATTTACAGCGGCGTTGGTACTTTTTCAGTTTTTCTGGCTGAATTATTTGAAGAAGTTTATTTAATAGAACACAACCGCGATGCCCTGGTTCTGGCGGAAAAAAATCTGGCAGCGCTAAAAAATGTAAATCCTGGTATCGGCAGGCATTTCAGTTTTGGTATTGCAGGCGAAAAATGGCCGGCAATGGCAGACAGTAAAAAAGATTTTGATGCCGTGGTAATCGACCCGCCGCGTTCAGGCATGGAAAAACCTGTGCGCGAATGGCTGAAATCGAAAAAAATTCCGCAGATTCGGTCTTTAAGCTGCGACCCGGTAACTTTTGCCCGCGATGCCGCCGATTTGTGTCAGAACGGCTACCGGCTTGAATCGCTGACTTTGCTGGACTATTATCCCCAGACCAGCCACATTGAATCTTTGGCAAATTTTATTTACCAAGCTTGATTTGTGTTGTATACTCTTATGTATGAAAAGTTTACGTCGATTTGCAGCCTTTGTTATGTTTGCTGCAGTTTTTCCCCTTTTTGCAGTTGAAGTTTACAGAAACGAACTTGAACAAACCCCAAGTACAGAAATTCATTTTAACAGTTATTCCGGGCCGGTAACAGTTTTCAATACAATGGCGCAAATTCGCGGTATTGGTACGGCGCTTGGTCAGCAGATTGCTGCCGGGGCAACAGTTGCAGGCAATTCATCGCGCTATCAGGTTCTGCATTTTGTTGAAGAAGATTCCAAAGAACTTGATGCCGATATTTTTGTAATTGGTCCTGCAGCGGGCGTTGACCATATCCGCAACCTGCGGGCAATTGTAAGTGCTTATCTTGTAGCAGCTTACAATTATTCGGTTGAAGATGCTGATACTTTGGCAACTTTCATTACCGTTTATAACGCCGTTTACCGCCTTGACATGAACAATATCAGCACAAAATATACGCCCGCGGTTCAAAATGCCGCCGATTCTGCAATTGTTGGTCTTTCAACAGATTACGCAGACTGGCCGGGCATGACCCAGATTATCATTCCGTTAACAGGCCGTCGTTCCGGCGGATTAAGCACAATTGATACCGCCGCAATCAGCGACAGCAATGTTGTTGAAAATATCCGCGAAGACAATAATAAAGGCGTAGACATCCGCGGCGATATGGCAGATTTGAAAACCCGCGAAGCTGAAGAAGCTGCGCAGAACGCGAAAGATGCGGCAAAAGCTTATGCCGATGCAACCGCAGAAGTAAAAGAGGCTGAAAAAGCAGCTGAAAAAGCAAATGCTGACGCAGAAAATGCTAAAAATCTGGCAGAAGCGAACCCTAATGACAAAAAATTGCAGAAAAAAGCTGATGAAGCCCAGAATACCGCTGATGAAGCTAATAAAAATCTTGCAGATGCAAAAGCAAACGCCGCTGACCAGGCAGCAATTGCAAAAAGCGAACAGGATTGGGCTGATAAAAAATTAAAAGAAGCACAAACCGATACAAAATACATTCAAAAAGATATTGAAACTTTGCCGCCGCAGGACGAACTGCTGGAAGCTTTCTACGGTTTAAAAATTGCGGATTCTTCCAAAATGCTTAGCGCACTGGTTCTGCTAGACAGCGCAACCGGCAAAGAACTTAAAGTTTCGCCTGTAAACGTTATCCGCGGCAGAACCGTTTTTGCAGCCGGAAGCAATTTTATTGCAATTGCCGGTAAAAACGGCGGCAACGCGGCTATCCGCTTAATCATTATTGACGGCAAGACTTTGGAAATGATTAAGCAGAGCGAAGAACCTGTAAGCGAACAGGCTGTTTTAACTGAACACGACAACGCTTTTTATACCGTAATTAACAGCAACGGCGAATGGAAACTTGCAAAATATGATTCAAGACTTAGAGTTTTGGCAATTTCTGAAATTTCGGTTTTGGAAGCAACCCCTATTTTTGCCTACGGCAAAACAATAAGCATTGTAGACAGCAAAAACACTGTTCGTCTTTTGAATACTGAAAACCTGAAGGTATTTACTGCACAATGAAATTAACGAAAGATTCGATTATTCAGTTTATTAAATATTTTTTTGCTGCCGGCGCGGCTGTAATTGTAAATGTTATCAGCCGCGTAATTCTTACGGATTTGTGCAATGTACCTTTTAGCGCAAGCGTTGTAATCGCCTATTTTATCGGGCACATTGTAAACTACACAATTTCTGTATTTTTTGTTTTCACAAAAGACGGCAGACAGGCTTCGGTAAAAACTTTTGCAAAGTTTACGCTGGTTGCAATGGGCGGCTTGTTGGTTACTTTTACGGTTTCTATTTTGCTGCGCAATTTGTTTTTTGCAATATTGCCCAATTTCAACAAATCGCTGCTGGAAACTGCGGCGCACATTCTTTCTACCGGATGTTCGTTTTTGTGCAATTACATTGGGCACTTGCTTTTCAGCTTTAGAAAAAGTAAAAAGCAGCCGGAATTGCAAACACAAACCGCAGAAAAATGAAAGTTTTTTGATAGATAAAAAGCTCCCTGATAATGAATTCAGGGAGCTTTTTTAATTTTATTGCATAAATATTGTGAGAAATGCTGCTTTTCAATACAAAACTTTTAGATATTTTGTCATTTCGAACTTGATTCGGAATCTTTTTTGGGGTAATAAATCGCATGACGACTGCGCACAGCCGCTGAATACTAATAAAATCAGCATGACCAAAAAAGTTGTATTTGATATAAGAGATTCCTATTTATCAATTTCTAAAAGTTCGGCATTCACGGTATATAAAATACAGTTTTAGTCGAAGCCGTAAAAAAGCCCTGATTTTAGGTTGAATTCTAAAATCAGGGCTTTTGTTGTTATTCGCTTTGCTGAACTGGATTTTGCTTCTTTTTGAACAAGTTGTTCAAATCTTTTATATCAAAATCGTTAATTTTATCAATAATTGCATCGCTCTGAATCGGCGTATCTTTCAGCGCTTCTTTTACCTGTTCAGCTGCCTGCTGTTTGGCTTGTTCTGTAGTCTGATTAACAGCCGCATTTGCCTGTTCAGTTAAATAAGCTTTTATTTCGGCCATTTTAGCTTCTACTTTTTCATTCATATTGTTAAAGCTTGAAGTATCGCCTTTTATCAAAGCTTCAATATCAATAAAATCGCCCAAATATGCCTGCAACGGACTTGTTAAACTTGTAAGCTGATCCGTAACGTTTTTAACCAGTTCCGTACGGATATTTGCAACTTCCTGCTTAAACAGTTTAGATAAATTGTCAGCCAGAATTTTATCAACATCGGTAACAATATTCATTTTGAGGCTTGTTGCAGGCGAAAAACCTGCCAGCGCATTCAAATTAAGTTCTTTAATATTTTCAATTGCGCGGCTGTAAAGCGAGTATGCAAAAGCCGGTTCAAACGGTTTAATGTCCAAAATTGCATTCAGGACATTTACGCCGCCGTTAATATCAAAGCTTAAATCGGTATCAATGCCAATTTCTGCGTTAAAATTAGCCAAGCCGCTTAAAGCCGGTATTGCTGCCATAGCCGCCGCGCTTACATTACCAAGATTGCCAGCATTTGGAATGGTTAAATTGTTAAACGCCCAGCCTTTGGAACTTAAGCTGGCAGTAAACGCCTTAACTTTGCGGTTGTTGCGCATATCAATCAGGGCAGAAAGTGTTTCAGTTTCGCTGCCGTTGCGCGAAAGCCCCATTTTTATATCAATAGGCTTGTTGAGTTTGTTGCAGTCGCTGGAAATATTGTTAATCGTGCCGTAAACGCCCCAGTTATTTTTGGGCATCACGCCCGATAAGGAAATTTTGCGAATCAAAACATCCGGAATTGTGTCGGCACGATATTCAATCGTTCTGCCGGCAAGACGGTTTGTTTCTGTTTTTTCCTTTTTAGGCTGCTTTTCCTTATTGCTGCCGTAAGTTTGAAATTCTTCAACTTTTGCAAGCACAGTCTGGGCAACCGGCATATATTTCCGCAGCATCTGAAGCACAGGACCATCAAGTTCGCCTGAAAAAAGGCTTGCCATATCTTTAAAATTGATGCTAGTTAAAGCGTTAATCTGGTTGTTTACCAAGTTAAGGTCGTTTTGCACAGCTTCCTGCATCGCTTTTGAAATATTGCCAACGGTTTGGGCATCAACTTTTATCTGGGTTGCGGCATTTTCAACAGAAATTTTAATTGCTTCGCCGTTTTTAGAAACAATCTGCAAGTTTTCATAAACTTTTCTAAGTTCCGCCGGATTGTTTTTAATGGCTTCAACGTCGGTATTTGCAAGTTCGCGGGCGGCGTTTACAAAATCCTGTACGTTTTTGGTCAATTCGGCAGAAGTATCCTGCCAGCCTTTTACCAGTTCTTCCGCCTGCGGCTGCAAAGAGCGGATTATTTCCGGCGATTCCATGCTTTCGTAAACAGAATTTACAATCGTTTCCGGGTTGAACTGAGAAAAAATATCGGTAAAGCTTTCTTTATCAAGCCCGGTCTGTTCTTTTACGATTTTTGCAATCTGTGCCTGAATATCTTCCGGCGTAGTTTCTGCCAGCGCAGCTTTTTTTGCAGCCTTTTCGGCTTCTTTTTTCAGCTGTTTTTCTGTTTTTTCAATTTCGCCGGAAGTC
This sequence comes from Treponemataceae bacterium, assembly GCA_024402495.1. Taxonomy (GTDB): domain Bacteria; phylum Spirochaetota; class Spirochaetia; order Treponematales; family Treponemataceae; genus UBA1240. Next base: position 5,990 of record JAKSTR010000054.1, on the reverse strand, counting down.
TGGCGCTGTGTACCCGCCTGAATCCCTTCAATTGAAATTTCATCAGAAACGAAACGGCCTTTTAAAAGCTGTACCAGATCAAAATCAACCACCATAGTTGAAAATTCTGCAAGATTGGTCATCGGTTCTTTTTTGTTGGCAACCGCAAACTGGTCAATTTCCAGCCGCGAATCTAAAATGCGCAAATCAAGCGCACCGATTTCGCATTTTGCACCGGCGGCATCTTGTACAACATTGGTTAAAACTGCCTTCAAAATAGGGTTTTTAAACGCAATTACAATAGAAAAAAGTGCAAAAATTACCAGAATGGTGCACAAAAGCGGCAGCCATTTTACTCTTCCCTTTTGTTTTTTTACCTGTTTTGCAATAAGTGCCAGCCGTTTTGCATCTTTTTTGCTGATGATAAGCGGCGATTTTGGAACGATTAAGCCTTTTTCGTTCTTCTGGTACAGACTTTGAACAAATATTTTGTCTTTTGGAACATAAATTTTATTCAAAACGCGTTTCTTGAACTTTCTTTCGCTGTATTTTTTGTTAAAATTTTTCGGCATTTTAACTTTTACAGCTTTTTTGCCTTCTTCTTCGCTTAAAGTTGCTGGCAGATTTGCATTGCTTATTTCTTCTTCGCTTTCTTTTTCTGCCTGCGCAATTTCTTCGGCGCTTAAATCACTTCCGGCAATCTCGTTTTCCAGTTCTTCTGCGTTCATGCCAGGCGTTGTGTCTAGGATTTCTTTTTCAAGCTTTTTTAATTCTTCGCTTTGCGCTTTAATTTTTTCGTTTTCTTCCATAATTAAAGCTCCACTTTTTGATAGGCGTTAATAATTGTTTTTACAAGCGGCAATTTCTGGAAAGCTTTTACAAGCGGATTGCGTGCCAAAAGCGGCTGCAGGGTGCTTCGCCACAAGCGCACCAGAAGCCTTGCCAAAATGTAAAACGGTATGTAACCGGCAATTGAAAAAACAAGCGAGCCGGCAACGATTGTGTTGTTGAAGCGGGTAAAAGCAACAAACGGAATATCGAGCCAGGCGCGGAATATGCTTTCCAGCTGCGGAAGAGTTAAAAACCAGTAACCAATCTGGTCAAAAGTCGGATCCAAAACAGGCGCAACCAGCGAGCCTAAAATAATCATTAAAAAGTACATACCTTTATTTATGCGCAAGAACAGCGCAAAAATAAAAAATATGTACCATAATGCAGAAGTTTTAGGCAGAAATCCTAAAAGCAGACCAAATGCGCACGCATGGGCGATTTCGCCCGGATGCGAGTTCGCATTTAGAGATTTTAGAAGTTTTACAAAATATTTAAGCATTAACTAAAACCTTTTTTGAATCATTTCGTAAATTTCAAGATATTTATTTGCAGAAACATCCCAGCCAAAGTTGCTTTGCATTGCGCGCTTCTGCATTGCCTTGATATGGTCTTTTTTGTTGTAGTAAGCGTACATTGCCCAGCCAACAGTGTCGTAAATGCTGCTTGGGGTCAAATGGTTCAGCACAAAACCGTTGCCCTCGCCTGTCTGTTCGTTGTAGTTTTGAACAGTATCAGCAAGACCGCCGGTGCGGTGAACAATCGGCAAAGTTCCGTACAAAAGCGAATACATCTGGTTCAATCCGCATGGTTCGTAACGTGACGGCATTAAGAAAAAGTCACTGCCTGCTTCAATCAGGTGGCTCAAGCTTTCATCGTAGCCGATATATGCACGCAGATTAGGCAAATTGCTGCTTAATACGCGCAGTTCGTCTTCGCACCAGCGTTCGCCGCTGCCCAAAACTACCAGCTGGAGTTTCATGTCAGTACACATTCGGTATGCACAGCCGTAAGTTGGTGCAAAAAGTTCAGCAACACCTTTCTGGTCTGCAAGGCGGGTAACAATTCCCACAACCGGAATATCAGGATTTACTTCCAGACCCATGCGTTCCTGCAAAGCTTTCTTGTTTGCGGCTTTGCCAGCCATGCTGCGCGTACTGAAAGTTTTTTCTATATATTTGTCTTTTGAAGGATTCCAGACGTCCATGTCAACGCCGTTCAAAATGCCAAACAAATCGCCCGAACGCTGGCGCAAGATTCCGTCCATTCTAAAGCCGTTTTCCGCACTCTGAATTTCCTGCGCATAAGTTGGCGAAACCGTTGTCAAAACGTCAGAAGAAATAAGACCGGCTTTCAAGAAGTTAATCTGGTCATAATCTTCAAAACCGGAAGAATAATAATGCTGCCAGTCAAGACCCAAAACCGGGTAATTGTGCTTGCTGTACCAGCCCTGATAGCCAAGATTGTGAATCGTAAACACGCTTTTTGTATGGGCAAATTCGCCGTGGCGTTCATTAAAGCGCAGCAAAACCGGTGCCAGCGCTGCCGACCAGTCGTGGGCATGAATAATATCCGGGTACCAGCCTAATTTGCGGCAAAGCTGAAATGCGCCGTGGCACAAAAGCGAAAATCTGTAAGGGTTGTCCTGAAAATCCGGATCAAAAGGCGTACCGTAAACGCCGTCGCGGCCGTAGCAGTTTTCGTGGTCAATAAAATAAACCGGCAAATCTTTAGTGCCGGGCATGGTTGTTGTATAAACGGCTGTCCATTCTTCGCTGTAACCGCAGTAAACGCCCATCGGACCTTCAAGTTTGGTCAGTTTGTCGCGGTTAATTTTGTAATAGCGCGGAATTACTATGCGCACATCGTGACCAAGTTTGTTAAGTGCGATAGACAGAGCAGAAACAGCATCGGCTAAGCCGCCAGTTTTTGCAAAAGGTGCCGCTTCGGCAGAAACCATTAAAATACGCATAGTTTACCTCGTTTTGGGCAAAAGCCCGTAAAAAATCTTTGTGCTTTTTAATTTTCATTTTGCAGGTTTACGCACAAGGCACGTTTAAAAACACGCCATAAACCATTTTTTTCAGCCAAACTAGCCAAATTGAAAAATTGCAGAATATCCGTATTTTTTCAAATATTCTGCAATTCCTTATATTGTTTATAAATAATTATTTTTTCCAGTTTGCAACGGCATCTTTCCATGCCTGGGCGCTGTTTGTAATTGTCTGTTCGCTTACGCAATATGCAAGGCGGAAATAGCCTCTTTTGCCAAAGCCGGTGCCCGGAACGCCCAAAATGTGCTGTTCAAGCAGGCATTTACAGAAATCGTTTTCATCGGTACTGCCGTTTTTGCCTTCCGGCACTTTGCAGAAAAGATAAAAAGCTCCTTCCGGTTCGCCGTATTCAATACCGGCGGCGCGCAGATTGGCTGTTAATGCATCGCGGCGGCGCAAATAAGAAGAATAATCCACCGGTGCGTTCCATACTTCGGCACAAACACGCTGAAAGAATGCCGGAGCATTTACGTAGCCCAAAACGCGTGTGCAGTAAACAACCGCGGTAACAACCTTGTCTGCATTCGGGCAGGCTGGGTTTACGGCAACATAACCCAAACGTTCGCCGGGCAAACTTAAGTTTTTGGCAAAAGAAGAAACTACAATAGAAGATTTATAAACATCAAAAACCGAAGCTACGGTTTTGCCGTATGTAATTGCGCGGTAAGGTTCGTCGGCAACTAAAAAAACTTCTCTGCCGGTTTTTTCCTGATGTTCTTTTAAGGCGGCGGCAAGTGCACAAATATCTTCCTTGCTGTAAATTTTGCCGCTTGGGTTGTTCGGCGAATTGATTAAAACCCCGGCGGTTTTTTCGTTTAATGCGGCTTTAATTGCATCAATATCAAGTGAAAAATCGTCTTTTGTGTTTACCGGCACAAGCTTGCCGCCGTGGTTTGCACAATAAAAAGTATATTCTGCAAAAAATGGCGAAGGAACGATGATTTCTTCACCCGGACTTAAAATTGCCTTAAATACCGCATTCAAGCCGCCGGCTGCGCCGCAAGCCATTACAATATTTTTTCCTTCAACTTTTACGCCCTGTTCACCGCTAACTTTTTCAGCCATAGCGTTGCGTGCAAAATCGTAGCCGGCATTGGTCATATAGCCGTGCATGCCTTTTTCCGTACATTCGGCGCTTTTTTTAATGGCAGCTTTTACTTCAGCTGGCGGTTCAAGGTCTGGGTTTCCAAGCGAAAAATCGTAAACATTTTCTGCGCCAAACTGCTGGCGCAATTTTAAGCCTTCTTCAAAAGCCAAACGAATGGCAGAAGAAGATTCCATCGCTTTAATAATATGTGGTGCTAATGGCATTTTTTTTCTCCAAAATATTTCTTTTTTCTTTGCTGAAAATAAAAACAGCTCTGATATTTTAACACAACAAACACAGTTTTGTTAAGAAAAAACTTTATGTAGAAACAAACCGAATATTTCCGCGCCTTCAATTTTTTCAATACTGAAAAACAAGCGGCATTTTGCAGCGAATTTTTGCAAATTTTCTTCTATATTAATGCGCATATTTTTTCGGTTTCTTCGTACTGCCGTTATTTTTTCTGCGGATTGCTTCAAGTTTTAAAATATTAAATGCAAAATATTGAAACCTTTTCAGCTTTTGATTGCTTATCTATCAAAACAGACCACAAACGGAGGTTTATAATATGAAAGTTTTTAAGAGCAAATTATTTTTATCTGTTGTATTTGGTGTTTTAGCTGCTGCTGCTGCATTTGCCGGCGATGTTCCGTTAAAACTGCAAAATTTCAGTCAGGAAGAACTTGCCAGTTTGGAAGCCGGTGAAGTTTTAATTAGAAATATTGGCAATGCCAAAAAAGTTTCACTTCGCCCGGTTAACAAAACAGCAACCCAGCTTGTAGACACCATTACCGAACTGAAACCGCCTTATCTTGTAGAAATCATTCAGATAATTCCTTACGCAGGCAACGAAGCAGTTTTTAACATTTTAAGAAAAGAACTTACTGACGTAGAAAGTTATGTCGGCATTCCGTATTTTGGCGAACGCACCGGCCGCTGGTACAAACTTTATTCTTCTGCCGTTATAGACAGCAAAACCGAAAACGCCGCCAAAACTGACATGCAGACCCGTCTTGAAATGAGTCCGTTCGGAATCATTCCGACACACATTACAATTGAACAGGGCGCCGACGAACTGTTTTATTCAAGCGTAAATACTGAACCTGTAAAGATTCAAGATTCGGGCGTAAAGGTTGTAGACGGCATGACCTGCGCCAAGACAGACAAAATGAAATCTTTTGTTTATGCGTTTAGAGTTGACGACAAAATTTATTTGTATGGTCTTGGCGGCGTAGATGCGCCGAACGTACCGGTTCTTAAAAGCAAAATTGACAATTCTTTTATTAACCGCGTAACAACTTTCTGCAAGTTCATTTTTGAAAAACTTTAATTTACAAAGCTGTAAAAAGCTAAAACAAAAAAGCTACTGCAAGTGCGGTAGCTTTTTTGTTGTTTTCGGCGCGGCATTTTTGAAGAAAACTGCAACAATACTACATAAAATACAAATATCATTATATTTAAATGGCTTTTTTATGCCTGTATCATTTTTTGCATGGAAGAGGTCAAAGAGAATTTTGCTGCGAATGTTTATTATTTCCGCCGGTTAAGGGGCTTAACCCAGGCAGAACTTGCGGAAAAAGTTGGCGTAACCACTGGCTTTATTGGATGCATAGAAAATGCCCGGTCAAATGTTTCTTTTGATATTATTGCAAAACTTGCGGATGTTTTAAACACAAACGTAAAATCGCTTTTTGAAATTCCTCCTAAAAAATATACAAACAAAGACCAGATTGACGAACTTGTCCTGAAAGAACGTGAAAGCAATTATTCCATAACGCCCAAGCTTGCAGACAAACTTTTGCAGCTTATCTGCGACGCAGACCCAAATGCTTTTGCCCGTATGAAAGAAATTGAAGATAAAAACAAGTGATTTTTATTTTTCGGTTTTGCGTTTAGCGGGCAAAAACAGAAAAAATATACAGCTGCGAATATTGGCGAAATAAAAACAGCTTTTTGTACTGACCAAGCGTTAATGTGACATACAAATAGCCCAAACTTCGAGTTTTAGATATTTGTCATTCCGAATTCGGTTCGGAATCTGT
>JAKSTR010000053.1 GCA_024402495.1 Treponemataceae bacterium | reverse complement strand
CCGTCTTCTCCAAGAGGAAGACAAGGCTGATATTTGTGGCGAAACCATTTCTGTGTCATATTTAATTCCTTTTTTGGGCGTTTCAATAATTATAAAGTGAATTTGATTAAAAACAACTAATTTTTTTCGGTTTTGCACAGTATAAAACCGAAAATTTTCCACTTTCTAAAAAAAACGTTCATTTTTCATGCTATAATCAACATACCTTGCCATAAGCAGCGAGATATGTTGTTCTTAACAAGGGGCTGCGTCGGGTTTAATACCCCGATGCACGAATAAAAGAGAGAAAATATTTTGAAAATTTACATAGATTTTGATGACGTTATCTGCGAGACCGCAAGACATTTTACAATTCTTGCAAAACAGCTTTTTGGCATTGAAGTGCCTTACGAACAGGTTCGCTTTTTTAACCTTCAGCAGGCTTTTAATTTAACTGCCGTGCAGTACGACGAACTGATGAAAGCCGGACACGAACCCGAAACCCTGCTTGCCTATAAAGAAACCGCCGGCGCGGCAAAAACCATAAACAAATGGCTTGATGAAGGGCACGAAGTTTTTGTAATTACCGGACGGCCTTTCAGCAGCTACGAACCTTCCAGAAAATGGCTCGACGGTCACAATCTTTCACGCGTGCCGCTTTTCTGCGTTAACAAATATGGCAGGGAAAAATTTTATCAGGACTGTTCTTATAATTTGAGCTTGCAGGATTTTTATGCCATGACTTTTGATTTTGCAGTTGAAGATTCGCCTGCCGCTTTTGAACATCTGCTTCATTTTAAAAACTGCCGGGTTGCGGTTTTTGAACGCCCGTGGAACAAAAACGCTGAACTGCCAGACGCCAACTTTGCACTGGGCAAAAACTGGCAAGAAATTGACCGAATGCTGAAAAACATAAAACAGGGCTTAAAATAAATACGCTGATTTGATTTTTTTCTTCTATATATATGTAGCTATTTGCAGCTTTATATGGCAAAAACAAAGCTAAAATCAGGCGCAAAAGCCCGAATGAACAAAATTATAAATCTTGCGCTCAATATTCTTTCCATATAATATAGAAAATATGAGAAAATCGAAATTGCCTGATAATTCGTTTTATAAAAAAACTATGCTGCCAGCCGTTATGCTGGCAAGCTGCGTATTTTTTTCCTGCACCAAAGTACCCGAAATGACGCTTGAAGAAATTGATGCCGCCATTTCCAAAAGTTCCGATGATTTTTTTACCGCAACCGTAAGCAAACCCTGGACCGAAAATACAAATATTCGCCCCGGCACAGTTGGCGGCATATGGTACGATACAATAATGGGCGACCCTAAAACATTCAACCAGCTTATTGGCGAACGCGACGGTCAAAGCAGCGGAATTATTGAAATGACGCAGGACAGCCTTATAGACTACGATTTTGTAAAAGGCGAATGGGTTCCGCGGCTGGCTTCTTTTCAGCTTGAACCTGACGAAGAAAAAGATATTTTAACGGTTCATTTTACAATCCGCGACGACGTATTCTGGACATATTCAAATAAAGACGAAAAAATACCGCTTACCAGCGACGATTTTGTCTGGTGGTACAACGAAATTGAAGGCGATCCGCAGTTTCAAAGTTCGGGGTACGGAAGCCATTTTATGGCTATGGCAGACGGCAGCACCGGCGTTATTGAAATGGTAAAAGTTGATGACAAAAAGTTTGACATTATTTTTCCGCGCATAATTGCAGACCCGCTTTTATTTTCAAACTGCGCGCCGGCGCCTTCTTTTGTTTACCGCCCGGCAAAAGAGGCAAAAGGTGCCGACGGCGTAAAAGAACTTTTCAGCATTGACACTGACCCGCGTAATATTCCGTCCTGCGGCAAATGGTACATTACAGAATATACGCCTTCCCAGCGCCTGGTTTTTACGCGCAACCCGAATTACTGGGAAAAAGATTCCAACGGTATTTCAATTCCGTACAAGGAGCAGTTTGTTGCCCAGATAATTGGCGACGGAAATACAGATTTTCTGCTTTTCAAGCAGGGCAAGCTGGAAACTTATGTGCCAACGCCGGAAAATGTTGACGATGTAATTTCAAATCAGGGAAACAGTTACACGGTTTACAATTCGGAAGGCGGCATAGGCGCGCCGCTGTGGACTTTCAACCAGAATCCCGTAAACAAAAACGAGCCTTTTTACGAATGGTTCAGCAAAAAAGAATTCCGTCAGGCGATGAGCTGTCTTTTAAACCGCGAGCGCATTATAAATCAGGCTTACCGCGGTCTGGGCGAATCAAAACTGGATTTTTTTCCAAAAGGAAACCCGTTTTACAACCCTGAAATTATCTTGAAATACCAGTTTGATATTGAAAAGGCAAAATCGCTTCTTGCTTCAATTGGAATGAAACAGGACGGCGACGGCATTTTGCGCGACGAAAAAGGCAGGGCGGTTGAATACGACCTTGCAATTGTTTCGGGTTCGCCGGTTTTCAGCGATATTGCCCAAATCATTACAGACGAATGCAAAAAAGTCGGCATTACGGTAAATGTCCGCCAGACGGATTTTCAGAAACTGGTTGAAATGCTTACGGCAACCTACGACTGGCAGTCGCTTATAATTTCGCTTGGCGCAAATCTTTTTCCGTCGCAGGGCAGCAATGTGTGGCCAAGCAACGGCAATTTGCATATGTGGCATCCGCTGCAGGAAACGCCTGCAACTGAATGGGAAGCACGGGTTGACTACCTTTATAACGAAGGCAAAGTTACGCTGGATACCGAAAAGGCTTTTGCAATATGGAATGAGTACCAGAGCCTTATCCTTGAAGAATGCCCTGTTATTTACCTTATCCGCAACAGAAGTTTTTTTGCAATCCGGAATAAATGGAATCTTTCCAATTTTTATTACGACAGCCTGAACGGTGCAAAAACCGACTTTTTATATCTGGAACAGTAGGCGCAAGGAGCTTGAAAATGAAAACCGTTAACGCATTTTTTTCTGCAATAAAATACCCATGGAAAAAGTTTTCTGAAAAAGCGCCGCTGGCTTCTTTTATTACCGGGCGGCTTATTACGATGGTGGTCCTGCTGTTTCTTCTTGGGCTGGCGCTGTTTGGGCTTATGGAACTTGCCCCCGGCGATATTGTCGACCAGATGATGACTCAGCAGATTATGGCTGGCGCCGGCGAAAAAAATATGCAGGGGCAGAACCTTACAAGGGGCGACAACGCAAATATTGAAGAACAAATGACGCAGATTCGCGCGGAACTGGGAATTGACCAGCCTTTTTACGTGCAGTACGGCAAATGGCTGAAGCGCGTAATCGTTAACCACGATTTGGGCGTCAGTCTTATTTCACGCGCGCCGGTTGGATTTTTGATTGCTTCCCGGCTTTGGAATACGGTGCTTTTTAACCTTATAGAGCTTGTCATCATAACGGTAATTTCTTTTGCACTGGGCGTTTATTTTTCCAGCAAAGCCGGTACACGCCTTGATGTGGGCGTTACGTTTTTTGCGCTGTTTTTTAACGCCTTTCCGGGAATGCTTCTTCTGATTCTTTTGCAGCTTTTTGCGCTGCTTACCAGACTTTTTCCTGTTACCGCATATCCTGATTTTCCTTTTAACGCCGCGCCTTTAAAATTTACTTTCAGCTATATGCACCATATTTTTCTGCCTTTGCTTGCAGCATTTTTGGGCGGCGTTGGCGGAACAATGCGCATGATTCGTGCCACAATGCTTGACCAGCTTGGAATGCCCTACATTTTTGCACTGCGCGCCCGTGGAATTAGCGAAAAGCGCATATATTTTAACCACGCTTTCAGAAACACGCTCAATCCGTATATTACAGGCAGCGCAAACCTTCTTGCCGGGCTTTTCAGCGGTTCCATGGTATTTGAAATTATTTTTGCATATCCGGGCATAGGGCGGCTTATGTACGAAGCCTTAACCCAGCAGGACATAAATCTTGTTCTTGCAAATACAATGTTCCTTTCTGCGCTGGTTCTGGTAGGAATGGTCATTTCAGACATTCTTCTTGCTATTGTAGACCCTCGCGTCCGCTATTCAGCCAACTAAAAGGGGTGAAAAAATGAAAGAATTTAAATACATAAAATCACGTCCGCTGGCATTCGCTTCGGTAATAATACTTGCAATTCTTTATCTTACAATGATTTTTGCCGAATTCATTGCGCCGTATCCTGCAAGCCAGACCTTTGAATCAAACTCTTTCCATCCGGCAAACGTGCGCATTACGGCTTCCGGCATAAAGGCAAAAGAAGCCAGGGTTATAAGCCGGGTAACATGGCGCTACGCTTTTGTAAAAGGCTTAAACCACGATGTAAAATTTTTCGTCCACGGCCCAAAATATAAAATCCTTGGTTTTATAAACGCAGACCTGCATCTTTTTGGAACGGAAGCAGACGAAAACGGCGTTTTTTATCCGGCGTATCTTTTTGGTGCGGACAATCTTGGGCGGGATATGTTCAGCCGGCTGGTTTACGGAAGCCGGATTTCTCTTACAATCGGGTTTGTGGCAACGGCAGTTTCGCTTTTGCTTGCGGTAATTCTTGGCGGGCTTTCGGGCTATTACGGCGGAAAAACCGACTGGACGATAATGCGCATTTCTGAATTTTTCATGCTTATTCCGGGACTTTACCTTATTCTGTTCCTGCGTTCGCTTCTTAACACAAAAATGGACAGCGGAACTTCGTACATGATTATTACGCTTATTCTTTCGCTTGTAGGCTGGCCGGGCAGTGCAAGAACAATCCGCGGCATGATTCATTCAATCAAGCGCGAAGAATTCGTAATGAACGCCGGGCTTGAAGGAATTCCTTCCATTATAATAATTTTCCGCCACATCATTCCCCAGATTGCAAGCCTTTTAATCGTTTCCACGGCTTTAAGCATTCCGGGCTTCATCATGAGCGAAACGGCACTTTCGTACCTGGGGCTTGGTATTGCAGACCCGGCGGTAAGCTGGGGTTCCATGATAAACCGCGAAGTTGCAACGCTTTCAAACCTTAGCCGCTACCCGTGGCTGCTTTCGCCGGTATGGCTGCTTTTGATTGTTACGCTGGCTTTCAATTTTATTGGCGACGCGCTGCGCGATTTTTACGACCCGTATCACGCAGTTTTCCCAACATGGAAACGAAAGAAAAATTCGCCAGCCGTTTCAGTTGAAAATTCTGAAGCGGCGGAAAAACTGAACCCTGAAAATATTCTTGAAGTTAAAAACCTTTCCGTAGAATTTGCAGGCTTCAATCAGAACGAACCTTCGGTAAAAGCGGTGCGCAATATTTCCTATAACGTGCGCCGGAGCGAAATTCTGGGCGTTGTAGGCGAATCCGGCAGCGGAAAATCGGTAAGCACCACCGCAATACCCGGACTTTTGCCGGAAAATGCCAGTGCAACCGGGCATATTTATTTTGAAGGCACTGATCTTATGAAGCTTTCCAAAAGCCAGCTTCGCGAATATCGCGGCAAAAAAATCGGGCTTATCTTGCAGGAACCGGGCAGGTCTTTTGACCCGCTGCAAAATATGGGCAGCGTATTTTTTGAAATTTACCGGAACATGGATTCAAAAATCAGCCGGGAAGAATCTGATAAAAAAGCCGCAGCACTTCTTGCGGAAGTCGGCTTGCCAGACCCGGAAAAGCGTCTGGTAAACTATCCCCACCAGTTTTCCGGCGGTCAGCTTCAGCGCATAGGTATCGCGCTTGCACTGGCGCAGGGCTGTACGCTGCTTATTGCCGACGAACCGACCACGGCGCTTGACGTTACAATTCAGGCACAGATTGTTTCGCTGCTTTTGCGCCTTAAAGAAAGCCGCGGACTTTCGATTATTTTTATCAGCCACAACATTGATTTGGTTGCCCAAATTTCTGACAGAATTATCGTAATGTACGGCGGAAAAATTCTTGAAAAAGGCACGGCGGCGCAGATTCAAAACGAACCGCGGCATCCGTATACACAGGCGCTTATTGGCGCAATGCCAAAATTCGGAACTTCATATAAAGATACAAAACTGGTTTCTATTCCCGGAAAAATCATGGATTCCAAAAATCCTGAACCGGGCTGTCCGTTTGCGCCGCGCTGTATGTACGCAAAAGAAGAATGCCGCAAAACCGAAGACTGGTGCTGGAAGATGGAGGAAAAATAATGAGCGAAAAAATTCTTGAAGCAAAAAATCTTTTCAAAACTTTCAGTCTGGAATCGGGCTTTTTTTCTAAAAAAGACAAAAGCGTTTATGCCGTAAACGACGTTTCATTTGCATTAAATCGCGGAGAAACTTACGGAATCGTAGGTGAATCCGGCTGCGGCAAAACCACCACGGCGCGGCTTTTAATCCGCATGTACGAAGCTACCAGCGGACAGGTTTTGTATTATCCTTCAGCACAAAATGAAGAAGCCCTTGATGTTTCTGCATTAAAAAAGAAAGAACTGAATTATTTCCGCGAAAAAGTGAAATACATTTTTCAAGATCCGGCGCGTTCAATGAATCCGCGCATGGATGTTTTTTCTGTTCTTGTAGATGCCTTCAAATATTCCAGCCGCCGCCTTTCCAGACCGCAAATGATTGAACTTGCCGGCAAAACTTTGCACGAAGTCGGGCTTGCAGAAAGCGATTTATGGCGGCGTCCGTCGGAGTTTTCCGGCGGTCAGCGCCAGCGCATTTCTATCGCGCGCGGTCTTATTATGGAACCGGAAGTCTTAATCTGCGACGAAATCGTTTCGGCACTGGATGTTTCCATTCAGGGGCAGATTCTTAATTTGTTGCAGGAAATTCGCGAAGAAAAAAAGCTGAGTTTTGTGTTTATTACCCACGATTTGAAAGTTGCCTGCTATTTTGCAGACCGAATTGGCGTAATGTACCGCGGTGTTCTTGTGGAAGAAGCCGCCGCCGCAACTTTGTACAAAGACGCGCTGCACCCTTATACCAGGCTTTTGTTTGAAGGCGCGGCTGGCAGACGCAGCGAATCGAATGTTGAAGTAAAATCTACGCTGGCAAAAGAAACCGGCTGCCCGTTTGCGCACCGCTGTCCTTACGCAAAAGAAAAATGCTTTGCAGAACTTCCGGCTTTTAAGGAAATAAAAGAAGGGCAGAAAGTACGCTGTCATTTTGTATAAAGAGATATTCAGCCAAAATGCCGTTTTACCGCACGCACCAGATACGGTGAACTTTTTGAAAACAAATAAAACACTGAACTTGACAGCCTTTGGCGGCATATCACATTTGTCATGCTGAACTTGTTTCAGCATCCGATTTGTTACCAAAGCAGATTCCGAAACAGGTTCGGAATGACAAAAAATTCGGAATATCGTTCTGTCATGCTGAACTTGTTAGCCTTTGGCGGCGCATTGCATTTGTCATGCTGAACTTGTTTCAGCATCCGATTTGTTATCAAAAGCAGATTCCGAAGCAGGTTCGGAATGACAAAAAATTCGGAATATCGTTCTGTCATGCTGAACTTGGTAGTCTTTGGCGGCTGCACACTGCATTTGTCATGCTGAACATGTTTCAGCATCCGATTTGTTACACCAAAGCAGATTCCGAAACAGGTTCAGAATGACAAAAAATTCGGAATATCGTTCTGTCATGCTGAACTTGTTAGCCTTTGGCGGCGCATTGCATTTGTCATGCTGAACTTGTTAGCCTTCAGCGGCTGCACACTGTATTTGTCATGCTGAACTTGTTTCAGCATCCGATTTGTTTTGGGATGCGCATAAAAAATTTTATAAAAAAAAGAAGCTTTTATGAGTTTATTACAGGAAGTCATTAAAAATATTGTTGCAAGCATTACCAATCTTGCGGTAAAAAAAGGGCTGAAAAATTCTGCACAAAAACAAGCGGCATCTTTTTACTTTTCGGCTATGATGAAACGCCAGGAACAAAACTTTGAGCCGGAACTTGTTGTGCACAAGGCAAAATTTTTTACGCCGTTATATATTGCAATACTTGCAGGGTGGATTGGTGCTGCCGCTGCGTGTTTTTATTTTGATATTCTGGCCGGCGGTATATTTTTCATTATTTTTGCAATATTAACTTTGCTGGGCTTTCTGGCAGATTCGCGCTTCAGAATCGAAGTCATTTCTCCGCAGATAAAAATAACCAGACTTTTTCACGGCACAAAGTTTTACCACGAAAGCGATATAATTTCCTGCATGGTGCTGAACAATAATCAGGTAAAACTTACTTTAGGCATTGACCAAATTTCAATTGATCCGTTTATGGTAAATGCCGCCCAATTTGCAAATTACGCCCAGCACATTGCATACCAAAATGCAGGCAAAACCCGAACCTGCTACAAAATTTCGCGCATGGCACAGGAAAAAGTGATTATGACGATTGTGCTGGTTACGGGCTGTATTTGTTTTGCGCTTTTAAAGCTTACAATAAAGGAACTTTCGCCGCTGGTTTACGCCGGGCTTGCTTTGTGCGCTGTTTTTTTGGCTTTCTGGTTTTATTCAATTCTGTCACACACGCTTTTGGTTGACGAAAATGCCGAAACCGTTAGTTTCAGAAAATTTTTTATCCGGCGCGAAGTGCCATTTGCCCAAATTTACCAAATAAATACCAAAAAGCGTTTTGGGGAAACTGCCGTAAACTATCATTTTTTTTACGGCGACCAGGACAAAAAGCAAAAATTCGTAATTTCTTCTTTAGACGACAACAGCGACCGCCTGTATTATAAAATTCTAAATATTTTCAACTGAAAGTAGAAATTGAATTATAAACATTTGCCATTTTGAACGCTGCGCTTTACCGCGCGCACTACATTTGTCATGCTGAACTTGTTAGCCTTCGGCGGCGGCGCACAGCATCCGATTTATTACCCAAAGCAGATTCCGAAGCAAGTTCGGGATGACAGAAAATTCTGAATAACGCTCTGTCATGCTGAACTTGTTAGCCTTCGGCGGCTGCGCACAGCATCCGATTTGTTACCAAAAGCAGATTTCGAAGCAAGTTCGGGATGACAGAACATGAAAAACCGGTATTCACGGTATATCTGCCTGCAATTTTTAGAAGGACGTTATACCAAAAAAAAGCCCCGGCGATTTTTACCGGGGCGTAAAGTGCCTGCAATTTTCAGGCGTTATTTTTAATATTTCCCATAATTTCGTGCAGATTTTTTATCAAATCCGCCGCATTTTCTGGTTCAAGCAGTTTCTTGCACATCATTTTCTGCGGAATTTCAAGGCAGGTTGTGCGCAGGGCTTTGCCTTCTTCCGTTAAACTAATCAAAACCGTCCGCTCGTCTTCTTTAGACCTTGTTTTTACTACCAGATTCTGCTGTTCCATCTTTTTCAGCAGCGGCGTCAGCGTGCCGGAATCCAGAAAAAGCTTTTCGCCCAGTTCTTTTACGCTTACGTTGTCTTTTTCCCAAAGGGCAAGCAGGGTAATATAGGCAGTGTACGTTAAGCCCAGCGGTTTTAGCAAAGGCTCGTAGCTTCTAATCACTTCTTTTGAACACACGTACAGCGAAAAGCAGATTTGATTTTCAAGCGCCAGAGGATTGAAACCTTCCGGCAAATTAAATTGGGTTAAATTATTTGAATTCATGAATAAATTGTACACAATTTAATTGACAAAATCAATAGAGTTTGCTATATTTCAAATATCAGTTGTATACAATCTAGTTTAATACAATTGAAAATGCAAACCTGAACAGAATTACAAGAGGTATTTTTATGAACATTTACGATTTCAAAGTAAAGGCAATGGATGGAACTGAAGTTTCTATGGAAAATTACAAGAACAAAGTTTTGCTTATTGTAAACACAGCAACCGGTTGCGGTTTTACGCCTCAGTATGACGGTTTGCAAGATCTTTACGAAAAATATCAGGGTCAGGGTTTGGAAATTCTTGATTTTCCGTGCAACCAGTTTTTGGGACAGGCACCGGGAAGCGAAGAAGAAATTCACAGTTTTTGTACCGGCCGCTACGGTATTACTTTTCCGCAGTTTGCAAAAATTGAAGTTAACGGCAAAAACGAAGAGCCTTTGTACACTTACTTAAAATCCCAGCAGGGCGGAAAACTCACTTCCAAAATCAAATGGAATTTTACAAAATTCCTTGTTGCCAAAAACGGCGAAGTAGTAAATCGCTTTGCACCAACAGACACGCCGGAATCGATTGACGAATTTGTAGCCAAAGAACTGGCAAAATAAACAAACCTTACCGCAAGCGCACAAGGCATAAAGACCGGCGGCATGAATAAAACTTTGCCGCAAAAACGCGCTTGTGCCGGCTGTCTGCAACGGCGCAAAAAATCCGGCAGCGCTTAAAAAAAACTGAAAAATTGAAAATTTTTTGCGTTGCATTACAAATTTTCAATTTTTACCAAAAATATTTGACGCAAAACTGCAAAAAATTAAAATAATGCGGCGTTTTACAGGAGATTTTTTATGAAACACGAATTTAAAACCCAGAATACTTGCGCAACAATGATTACTTTTGACAAAGCCGAAGACGGAACAATTACAAATATCAGTTTTACAGGTGGCTGCAACGGCAACTTAAAGGCTCTTTCTAAACTTTTGGACGGAATGAAAGCCGAAGAAATTTATGAAAAACTGCACGGCAATATCTGCGGCCGCCGCCCGACTTCCTGCGCAGACCAGCTTGCGCAGGCTGTAATGGCAAACTAAGACAAAAGCGTTTTTATCGTTTATCGTGCAATTGAACGCATGAACGATAAAACACAAATAACGGCAAACTAAACGCCTAAAAAAAGCCGGAAGATAAAGGCGCATTTTACAAACGCGGTGCAAAAAGTGCCGTGTTTGTAATTTGGTCTTACAGTAAAGCTTAAAACGCCGCAATCATTTATGCACCAGCGCCGTGATTTGGTGCACTTTTTTATAAATCCGCAAAAAAAATCTAAAATCTGAAAAAATCTTTAAAAGTCGCGCCAGTGCATGGCAGGCTTTTGTTATTTCTTTGCAAAATGAATGCTATAGAAATCTGTTTTTGACAGCAAATCGGATGCTGTGCGCAGCCGCCGAAGGCTAACAAGTTCAGCATGACAAATGATGTGCGCCGACGACGAATGCTAGCAAATTCAGCATGACAAAAATAGCTGTATTTGATATAAGGTATTCAAATATTTTAAAAAAACGGGGATTTTATGGCAGATTTGAATAATTTTAACAAACACGTTAGCGAAATTATAAAACCTGTGATGAAAAATTTAGGTTTTTCCAAAAAAAACTTAAAATTCAGCCGCGAAAACGGTGATTTTATTGAAGTTATAACGATTCAGCGAAGCCAGTTCAACATGGCAGGCTTTGCAAATGAGTTTTATGTAAATTATTACTGGCACAAAAAGCCTGATGAAAAGGTCTGGATTTACGAGGTGCGGCTGCCGAAAAAACCGGATTTTGAATGTCCGGCGCGGTATGCCGAATATTACAGCGATTTTTCTGCGGAAGCCAGGGAAAAGTTTTCAAAAGAAGAAGTGCAGGAAATTCACAGATACATGATGGCAACCTGCTGGAAATATCTGGATGAAGCAGAGCTGGTTATGCTACTAAAAAACCTTGCAACTTTACTGGCGAATTATACGGATAATATTTTTTCTTCAATTGAAGAAAAAATTTCGCAGATGAAAGAAAAACCGCCACGGACAAACCCGGAACTGATAGAAATTTTCAAAAAAATTATTGATTACTGCACATACATAAACTAGGGTCAAAATTATGAAAATTTTTATTTTTCGCCACGCAAAAGTAAACATGAAATGGCAAAAAAGCTATAACTCAAAAGAATTTGACGAAGCGTGCGCAAAATACGACCAGAGCGAAATTGTTTTTACGCAAAAACTTGCGACAAACATTCAATATAAAAAGATTTACGTAAGCGGCTTTTACCGAAGTTTGAAAACGGCGCAGGCTTTGTTTCCAAACGAAGAATATACAGAAATTTGTGTGGGCGAAGTGCCGGTAAAATCATTCATCAGCACGGCAAAAAAACTGCCGCTATGGATCTGGGACTTTTTTGGGCGCGTTCAGTGGTTTATAAATTGCGGCGTTCAGCCCGAATTACGGCGCCAGACTGTCCGGCGCGCGGATTTTGCCATAAACGAACTTTTGGCGCGCAACGAAGACTGCGTAATTGTTACACACGGTTTTTTTATGAAAACTTTTATTAGCCGGCTTAAAAAGCGCGGTTTTGCAATCAGCGGCAACAAAGGCTTTGGGTTTGCAAATCTTCAAATGGTTGTTGCAGAAAAAAACTGAAAAATGAACGGTTTTGCCGCAAACGGCACGGAATCAACATACCGCGTCGCAAGCAGCACTGTGTTGTTTTTAATAAGTGATTGCAGTCGGGTTTAATACCCCGACGCACGAATAAAACCAATTGGCGCGAATAATGCACGCGGTATAGTTTTTTTTGCAGCGGTGGCGTGTATTTTTTTTCAATTTGCTATTATGAAAAATAAAATAAATTTACTAAAATACCTATTGACTTAGTAGGGAAAAGCGTATATAAAATAAATATACCTACTGAATAAATAGGTTGATAAATTACAGCACTTAAATTTTAGGAGATAATTATGGCAAGAATTTTTACATCGGCAGACCAGCTTGTTGGTCACACACCTTTAGTTGAATTAACAAAAATCGAAAAACACTTCAATCTTGAAGCAACAATTTATGCAAAACTTGAATATTTTAACCCGGCAGGTTCGGTAAAAGACCGCATTGCAAAAAAAATGATTGACGATGCAGAAAAAGCCGGCAAATTAAAAGAAGGTTCGGTAATTATTGAACCAACTTCTGGAAACACAGGTATTGGTCTTGCAAGCATCGCAAGCGCCCGCGGTTACAGAATTATCATCGTTATGCCGGAAACCATGTCTGTAGAACGCCGCCAGCTGATGAAAGCTTACGGCGCAGAACTGGTGCTTACCGAAGGTGCAAAAGGCATGAAGGGTGCAATCGCCAAGGCAGAAGAACTTGCAAAAGAGATTCCAAATTCTTTCATTCCAGGTCAGTTTGTAAACCCGTCAAATCCTCAGGCACATATTGAAACTACCGGACCGGAAATTTGGGAAGACACCGACGGAAACGTGGACTGGTTTGTTGCCGGTGTTGGAACTGGCGGAACTGTAACCGGCGTAGGCAAATATCTTAAATCTAAAAATTCGACTGTAAAAGTTGCCGCAGTTGAACCTGCTTCTTCTGCCGTACTTTCAACCGGTATTGCCGGCGCCCACAAAATTCAGGGTATTGGCGCAGGTTTCATCCCGGATGTTCTTGATACCAAGATTTACGACGAAATTGTAGCCGTTACAAACGAAGACGCTTTTGCAACCGGCAAATTGATTGGTAAAAAAGAAGGTGTTCTTGTTGGTATTTCTTCTGGCGCAGCACTGTGGGCAGCGGTTGAAATTGCAAAACGCCCGGAAAACAAAGGCAAAAAAATCGTAGTTCTTCTTCCAGATACTGGAGACCGCTATCTTTCAACACCTTTGTTTAACGACTAATACGCAAAACGGCAGGCAGATTTTGCGTTTTTAAGAATTATTAAAGCCTGCTTGCCGCAAAAATTGAAATTACCCCGGTGAAAATTGCCGGGGTTTTATTTTAGGTGAAAAAAAGGTGCCGAAATGTTAAAAATTTCTACGCGCGGTCAATATGCCCTTTTAATCATGACAAGTCTTGCAGAACAGGAACCGGAAAAATTTATTCCGCTGAAAATTTTGTCTCACAGGCACAATCTTTCCGTAAAATACCTTGAACAGATTTTAATTCAGCTGGGCAAAGCCGGGCTTGTTATTGGCGCAAGAGGCAGCAACGGCGGCTATAAACTGGCGAAAAGCCCGGCAGAATATTCTGTCGGCGAAATTTTGCGCTCTACCGAAGGTGAAATTTCTGTAAGGTCTACAGGCGAAGGTAAAACCGTTTCTAATAACGGAAATGAATTTTTCTGGCAGGATTTTGATACGAAAGTGAACAAATATCTTGATGAAATGAATCTTCAGCTTTTAGTTGAAAAAAACAAAGACTTTGCCGGATACGATTATTTTATTTAACCGTAAATATTTACCACCGAATGTGCGATGCAAGCCCAAAACCAGAAAGTTTTTTCGCCATATTTTGTAAAGCTTTTATCGCGCGCGAAAAAAAAGCCCGTGCTTTTTTTGAAATTATTTAATTTTTTCAAAAAAAGCACGGGCTTTTATTTTTTTATCTTCCGTTGGTCGGCATTTGCTGAATAAGGTCATCAACCTTTTTGCCGTATGTGGCTTCGTCAAGCTGCTTTGCTTTCAGCAAATACACGCGGCCTTCTTCAAAACGCCGGTCTGCATAAGCCGAAGCACCCAAGCCCCAGTTTACCAGCGCCGGATCTGCGCCGTCTTGCAAGGCGCGTTTATACCATTGGTCAGCTTCTTTATAATTCTTTTCTGTATAAGCAGTTAACGCCAAATAATAGGAAGCCGTATAATTATTCGCCTGTGCCTGCAAAACCCGCAGAAACAGCCGTTTAGCTTCTTCGTTCTGGCGGTTGCTGTATGCTTTTATGCCTGCCGACAAATCTTCTTTTACCGAATGCAGGGATTTTACAAATTCATCGTAGTCTTTCTGAAACTGCTGGTTGTCAATCCACTTGTTGTAATATTCAATAAAACAGTCGGTGTCGCTGTAATTTTTTTCCGCCGCAACCAAACCGTCGTACAAAAAGCGGGAATCACGCGCATAAGGTGTCTGCATTAAAAAAGTAACAAACAGCCAGGTTTGCGGCAAAAAAACGTCCGGCGTATAGGTATCTTTTGTGGCTTCAAGCATCAATTGAACCGGAATACGCTTGTTTTCGTTCAAATAAAGCGCTTTTGCAGGTTCAAGCCACGGGCTTTCAAAGGCGTTTTCATATTCTTCAAAATAAAGCGAAAAACCGTTGCAAAGCCACGCCGGCGGATTGGAAATAAAACTGTAAATATACTGGGTAAAAAGCTGGCGGATAAAAGTGTTTTTATTTGCAGGCGAAACAATCGCCGCAACTTCGCTTTTGGCAATTGCAGAATAGCGCAAAAAAACCGTGTCGCTTTTTGGTCTTGCCGAACCGGTTTTTTCTGCAACATAATTTCTGTATTCGTTTTCGTCGCTGAAAAGGCTTACCGGATATTTAAAACCCGGACCTTCAGAATCAAAGTGAAAGACAGAATTAAAACGCTCGTAACAAGTGTCCAAAATTGCAAAATATTCAGAACTGCCGGCAGCAGAACCGTTGTAGCTTACATCGTACATGCTGGAATTGGCAAAAAGTGAACAAACAGAAAAACAAAAAAACGCAAAAAAAACAGCAATTTTAACGTCTTTTTTCATTTGAACCTCCTTTTTTGACGCTTTCTACAGCTTTTGCGTCGGTTTGGGTTATTTTATCAATAATTATGCTGACTTCTTCTATTAAAATGCCCGTGTAGCGTTCAATGTTTTCAATTATGTATTTTTGCATTGAATGTATTTTGCCCGAAAGCTGGGTACCAAAAGGCACGTCAACGGTAATAATTATGCGGTAACTTTCGGGATCTGTTTTTATTATAAGTTTTTTCACCTTAATTTCGGGGTCAAATTCGTTAACACAGTGCATTACCATTTGTATAAGCGCCGCTTCAGAAATTTCAATTCTGCCTTTTTTGGAAAATTCCGGGCGCACAACAGATTTTTCAAAAACCTTGTTTTTAGAAGGAATTATCGAAGCTTTCTGGCGTTTCAGCGTAAGGCGCAATTTGTCGTAAAAAATTTTGGGGTAGTTGCGCTTAATTTCAATTGAAGGCACTGGTATAACGTGTTTGCCTTCTATATGCCGCGAGCGGCGCGCCATTTCAATTTCTTCCTGCGTGGCAATGTCTTCAATGTGAATAATTTTTGTAGGCTGGGGCAGCTGCAAACGGTTGGCAATTTTTATTACCATTTTTTCAGAAGTGCCCAAAATAAGGATTTTCTTAAAATCTGTTTTTTGCAAAGCCTTTGCAATTTCGTCGCGGTGGGCTTTGTCTTCAAAAATTGCCACGCGCACAGCCGCAAGATAAGTTTTTTCGCGTTTTGCAGAATGACCGGCAAGTATTTTGTCGTCTTTTATCAAAAGTCCGTCGTCAATCAGCAGCTGAATGCCGTATTTTTCGGCTAAAAGCTTTGCACGAAAACTTTTGCCGGTTCCGCTTTCGCCAACCAAAGCATAAACTGTGACACGTTTTAAAAACCAGTATAAATCGTAAAGTTTCATTGCAAATATTTTACCCAAAAAAAGTTAAGAAAATTGCGCTGTTTGCAAAATATATTCTATATGTAAAATAGGCAAAGTGCAAAAAGATTACAACACAGCCATTATAAATGTCAGCTCTAAAAATTGCAATTTTAGAAGCGGTACAAATTATACGGCACTTTACATTTTGACATTTTTTAATATTTTGTCAAGCAGAAAAAATATTAAGCCGCCGTTCAAAATTTGCAGCTTTTTGTTTGCCTAAAATGCACAAAAAAGAAATGAAAAATATTTTCATTCGACTGGGCGCTGGTTATATTCACTTTCTGAAAAATTAAAATGTGCAAAATCTAAAAAATCTCTAAAATCTTTAGGCAGTTTTGCGTACAATTCAACGGGAATTTTTAATTCTTCGCGTTTTGAATCATTTTGCGGAAAAATCAATTTATACGCGTGCAAAAAAAACTGCCTGCCGAAAGAATCTGGCAATGTTACGGCGCTTTTATAGGCGCTGTCGCCGGCAAGCGCAAAACCGTTAAAAGAACTTTGCGCCCTTATCTGGTGTTTGCGCCCGGTTTCAATTATAAACTGGCACAAAGTCAGGCTTGTGCTGCCAATTTTGCCATAAGCCAGCGGCGCAGCATGAGTTACTGCGAGTTTTCCGTTTTTTTCATCGTTTTTGCCGGCAATTTTTACGGTTTTAAAGCCTTTTTCTGCATTTTCATTTTGCAAAATATAATTTTGCCATGTTTGTTTTTGTGCCAATTTGCCCTGTACAACGCCCAGATATATTTTTTGCAGATTGTGACTTGCAATTTTTTGGCTGAACCAGCGTGCGCCGGCAGTACTTTGGGAAAAAACCAAAAGACCGGAAGTGTTTTTATCCAGACGGTGCAGCGGTCCGGGAGAAAAGGAAAGAGAAGCAGGAAATTTTTCTGCATTTTTGCCAGAAGAAGAGGCGAAAAGTTTTTTTACCATGTCGTCAACAGAAATTTCGCCGCCATTTTTGGTATTTTCGCCGCCCTGACTGGAAACGCCATAAGGTTTGCTTACGAACATTAAATGTTCATTTTGAAAAACAATGTCAAGTTTTGCGGCGATTTGAGCATTATTTATATTTGAATTTTCTTTTTTAGCCGAGAAAGCCGGTGTTTTTTCGTTTTTTTCAGTTTGGATTGAGTTATTTTCATTCAGTAAAACTGCCGCAATCCAAAGTTCGTCGCCAGCTAAAATGCGATAATTCTGGTTAACTTTTTTGCCGTTTACGCGTATAAAACCACTGCGAACATTTTTATAAATCGTCCCCAAAGGCATCTGCGGCAAAAAACGCCGCAAAATCCGGTCAATGCGCTTTTCTTCATCATCAGCACCGCAGGCAAACTTGGTAAATTCCATAAAACCAATTTAGCAAAAACCAAGTTTTTACGCAAACAT
>JAKSTR010000052.1 GCA_024402495.1 Treponemataceae bacterium | reverse complement strand
GATATTTGATATTTGATATTTGATATTTGATATTTGATATTTGATATTTGATATTTGATATTAAACATTGCGACTTTTTTCCCTGTTTTTTGTAAAGAACTTTATAAACGGCTAATGTAAGTTAACTTTATGTATTATAAAGCAATATTCTGTATTTTTCAATATAAAGCATGAATGTAAAGTTTCATTTTACAGGTTTAAATGCCGTATTTAAGGCTTTGTAGTGTCATTCCGAAGTCATTTAGGAATCCACGCAAAATACAAAAAAAAGCGCAGTTTTTGATTTTGCAAAAACTGCGCTTTTGTGGCTTTTATTTCAGCTTAAATTCCGTAGCACGAACCGAATTCTACTTCGATTGCAGAAATCTTTCCCTGACGGAGGAACAAATCTTTTGTTTCGCCTTCTGTCAGAGCGTTTCCGTTGCGTTTGTTGCCGGAAACCGAAATATAGTTTTCAGTACCTTTTCCAAACTTGTAAGTAACAGGAACGCCGCACCATGTAAAGTTCAATGTGCCGTCTGCCTTAATTTCTGCCTTTTTAAGGAACAATGGATTGAAGCTTGCAATACCGCCTTCAATTGTAATGCCAAGTTCACCCCAGCGCGTAAGAACTTCTTCTTTTACCTGACCTGTCATGCCCGGCTGTTTTGCGCCCTGCAGGTATGGTGTGTGCGAATACGGATCTGCCGGGAATGCGCCGTAGATTTCCGGTGTTTTGTTAGACCCCAAACCTTTGCGCACTTCGTAATAGGCTTCTGTAAGTTTTACCGCAAGTTCTGCCTTGTTCTGTGCATAAGCCTTAAGAAGATTTTCCTGAACGGCAAGCAGAAGTTTAGAACACATGTGCCAGTAAATGCTTCCAAGCCCTTCGTAAGCGTAGAATGTTCCAGAACGGCCTGTGAAAGACTGGTGATTGAAAGTCTTTTCGTAAAGTGCGAAAAGTGCCTTCTTTTCAGCATCTGTTGGAATATCGTTACCTTTCTGTTTTGCAACAAATTCATCCATAACGTTTGCGTTGCGGAAATCCGGGTTGAAATGGTAGTTTCCGTTGATGTCTTTTTCAAGGTAAAGAGTACCTGTTCTTTCAATAAGGCTTGCAACTGATGCGGCATCGGCTGCTGATACGCAGTTTTTGTTGTAGAATGCTGGCAGTTCCTTGTTCGGGTAAAGCATGAATGAGTTCTGGCGCGGTTCGTACATTCTGCTTTCGTGGAGTGCTTTTACCAAATCCAGAGATTCTTCCGGCGAAAGGAGATTTGAAGAAAGGATTGCAACCTGACCTTCAAGCATTTCCTGCAAGTATTCTACTTTCATGCCGTCTTCTGTAATAAGAAGCGTATTGTATGAATGGTAAAGTCCGTCTGCACGCTTGTTAAGGCGGATTGTGTGTTCCATTGTTTTGTTAAGCATTTTGAGAGCTGCTGCAATGTCTGCACATTTAAGTTCTTCTTCACCTGTGTAACCGTTTTTATAAAGGTCATTGCGTTCAGCTTCAAAAATCTTTCCGGCTTTTTCTACAAATGCCTTGCGTGCTTTATCATCTTTTGCACAGGCAGCCGCATCTTCGCCAGAATACAATGCAACAAGGTCGCAGAAACATTTTTTTACTGCGGAAGGCAATGTTACTGCTGCAACATCCGTGCTTTCAAAAATTTCTGCAAGCTGGGCAATGTAGCGGTAAAGGTAGCACAAAGTTACAACCGAAAGTCCGTAACCGGCAAGTGCGTTGTTTGCATCGTTCCATTCCGGGCGCTGCGTATTAAGCCAGATACCGCCGGCTGGAATGAAGTTTGCAATTTTACAGATTACAATCTGAAGTGCCTTTGTTGCAAAGCTTACAAGATAAGGATTTCCGTCTGCACCCTGTACCAGCTTTGCGTCAGAACCTTTTGCAGCTTCTGCGGCTTTAAGTGCATCGCTAAGCTCGCGGTCAAATTCGATTGTAACGCGCGGATTTTTTACGATGTCTGCATAAGACTTGATTCTGTAAGGAACGTTTGCGCTTGTGTAAATCTTTTCGTTTACAGAAGCCAGAAGTTCTGCGCGTTTTGTTTTGTTATAGAATTCAAGAAGCTTTTCAAAATAAATTACCTGATGATCGCCCCAGTAGCCAATCTGTGCCCAAGGGTTTGTCGGGTCAGGAATTTCCCAGTCGATGCCCTGACGGTTGATTTTGTACGGGTTGAAGCCGTCGGCTGTCATGGCGTTCAGGAATTTAGCACTCATGTTCTTGATGTATTCCGGATATGAATAAACCAAAGCTTCCCAGTTCTGGAAAATATCGCGCCAGTTTCCTTCGTAGTTAAGAATCGGGTTTCCTTCGCGGTCTTTAAGAACAATGTTGAATATGTTCCATGGACGGCTTGGGTCACCGTGGCGGCGGGAGAATGTTAACGGCATGTATTCAAGGAAAAGACGCGTAAACTGCGGATCGTTTGTATTTTTTACAAGGCTTGCAAAATCGCCGTAATTTACAAGGTCGCCATTTGCGGCAGCAGTTTTTACATAGCCTTCAAATTTTGCAACTAAAGGAATGTTTCTCTGGTTTACGAATTTCAGGAAATCTTTGATGCTGATTTTGCCGCCGTTGGCAAAAATACCGCCGCGCATAATGTTGAACATTACGTTCTGCTGGTGATGCAGACAGGCCATCTGGTCTGCCGTGTCCTGAATACCGTCCGCAGATTTGATGTAGTCTGTCATTACATCGTTACCGCGTTTTATATCAGCTTCCAAATCTTTTACGGCGACATTGCGGTCTTTAATCTGCGATTTAAGAACTTCTACCTGCGTCATGGCAAGTGCCGTATCAAAAACCTGATACCAGCTGTCGCAGGCGTTTGCGTTCAAAGTAAGGTTGCGGCAAATGTAGCAGGAAGAACGTTTACCCTTGCTTACGTTTTCCGTCTTAAAGTCTGCATAAGACGCAACTTTTTCCAGATCAATAAACTGTGCCGGCGCATCTACTGCAAGAATGATTTTGTCTTCTGTAGAGAACCAGCAGGTATTTGCATAAAGCCCTTCGTTTGGTTCTGCCTTGTCAGAAACGATGGAAGAAACCGTAAAAAGCGCGATATTTGATTTTTCTTCAAGGTCTGTCTTTTTGTATGCGTCCAAAAGAACGCTGTTGTCATTCTGAAAAGTTGACGTACAGCAAGCCGGAAGAATGTTGCGGCAGCCGTCCAGAACTGCAATTTCGCGTTTTTCGCCGGAAAGGTTTTCTATATAGCTTGTTCTTACCAGACCGTATTTTTCGCTGGAAGTCCAGCCTGTGCGGAACAGCAGATTCAATTTTGTATTTATTTCTTCAAACCAGACCTGCGTACCGCTGTAGTTTTTGTAAATATTGTGCAAAAGATTTTTTTCGGCAGCTTTTTTCTGCGAAGGCGACAAATAGAAAGAAGAAAATGGTTCCCAATATTCAACGCCGTCTGCGGTTTTTACAGCAACGCTTGTGTAGTTTCCTGTATAGGAAGAAGCATCGCTGACTTTATCAGCTGTGTAATACGGAAAAACAGAATGGTTGCTGTTAATGCGACCGGCTGTAATGCCCCCCTGCGACCAGCAAAAGTTCCATATATCCGAAGAACTTGTAATAGTCATAAAAAAGTTTTCCATCTGGTCGTAATTTTCTATTTTGTAAACATCCTGTCCGTCCAGCTTAACAAAAGAACCTGTAATTTCTTTCTTCATTTCTTTCCCCACTTAAGTAATTTCCTTTATAGAAAAGCATTTGCCCTTCTATTGTATTTATTATATGTTCATGTCTCAAAAATATCCAAGAAAAAACCAGTTGTCAATTTAAAAAAACGCAAAACCGAAAAAAAGACACCTTTCTGAAAATTTTGATTCTAGCACTCCGAAACTTTCACACCTATACTGCAAACTGTAAACAGATTCCAGCGCTGCGGAATTAAAACTTTGTGGAGTTTCAAATTGAAAAACGAAAAAACTGAAGAACTTACAATTCTGACAAAAAGAAAAAGCTTCTGGGTCAGATTACGTGAAGAAAAATACCTTCAGATAATGGCAATTATTGGTGTTATCTGGATGCTGATTTTTAACTACGCACCAATGTACGGTATTTTGATTGCTTTTAAAAAGAATTACAAAATTACCACTGCACTGTTCAGCATGAACTTTTTAAAATCTGAAT
The DNA here is from genome assembly GCA_024402495.1 of Treponemataceae bacterium. Taxonomy (GTDB): domain Bacteria; phylum Spirochaetota; class Spirochaetia; order Treponematales; family Treponemataceae; genus UBA1240. The sequence goes on along the minus strand of JAKSTR010000052.1, from coordinate 13,797 downwards.
GGGCGGCAATGGGCGGTTTTCAGCATTTTATAAACTTTTTTAAGGATGACGAGTTTTTTAACATTATTACCAACACACTTGGTATCAGCATCATCAAACTTTTCATCAACTTTCCGCTGCCAATTGTTTTTGCACTTATGCTGAACGAAGTTAGAAGCGCAAAATTCAAAAAAGCAATTCAGACTATTTCTTACATGCCGCACTTCCTTTCGTGGGTTGTTCTTGGCGGTATCTTAACCACATGGCTTGGGCAAACCGGGCTTTTAAATGAACTTTTAATAAACATCGGGGCTATAAAAGAAGGCGTTCCGTTCCTTGCCTATCCAAAATATTTCTGGGGCATTGTAATTATTTCTGACCTTTGGAAGGAACTTGGATGGTCTGCAATTATTTATCTTGCAGCAATTTCGGGCATTGACCAGGAAATGTACGAAGCCGCCCGCGTTGACGGTGCCAGCCGCTGGAAGCAGATCTGGTCTATTACGCTTCCTTCAATTGCGCCAACGGTTACAATCATGTTCATTCTTGCAGTAGGCGGCTTAATGAACTCTAACTTTGACCAGATATTTGTTTTGTACAACCCGCTTAACGCACCGCGCAGTAACACGATTGATATTTACACTTATACAACGGCAATGCGCAGCATGAGATATTCTTATGCTTCTGCGATTGGTTTATTCAAGTCGGTAATTGCATTCTTTATGCTTTTTGTTGCAAACCAGATTACCAAAAAACTGAACGATACTTCGTTGTTCTAATTTTCAATACAGAAAGGAAGAAAGAAAATGTCTAGTAGAAGAGGCTTAAATAGAGAAATGACCGGCGACCGGATTTTGATTGGAATAATGCTTCTTATTTGTTTCATCTGTCTTTACCCGGTTTGGTACACAATCGTTATTTCATTCAATGATGCTACGGATGCTCTGCGCGGTCATATTTACTTCTGGCCAAGAAAATGGAGCATTGAAAGTTACCGTACTGTTTTTCAGGACAAGACGATTATGCGTGCTTTTTTCATAACGGTTTTGAGAACTGTAATTGGTACTGTAACCAGCGTTTTCTTTACGGCAATGGTTGGTTACGCATTTTCCAAAAAGCACATAATGGGTCACAAAGTTTATATGATTCTGGGAACAATCACCATGTTTTTTTCCGGCGGTCTGATTCCTACATTCATCATTCTTAAAAACCTTGGCTTGTACAACAACTTTCTTGTTTACATCCTTCCAAGCCTGTTCGGTTTTTACAACATGATTATCTTTATGACCTATTTCAGGGATATGCCTGCCGGTCTTGAAGAATCTGCAAAACTTGACGGCTGCAACGATATGGTTATTTTTGTGCGGATCATTCTGCCGCTTTCAATGCCGGTTGTTGCAACAATTGCGCTTTTTAACGGCGTTGGTCACTGGAACGACTATTTTACAGGCGTTATGTACATCAACAATGCGGCTTTACAGCCGATTCAAACATACCTTTACAGAATTGTAGCAAGTGCTTCTGCATCAAAATCGGTTGTTGCAATGCCGGCAGGTTTTACAGCCCAGCAGGTAAGTTCAACTTCGGTTCGTCTTGCAACAATGGTTGTTACAACATTCCCGATTATGTGCGTTTACCCGTTCTTACAGAAATACTTTGTAAAAGGGTTCATGGTTGGGTCTATCAAAGGTTAAAACTGGTTTTAAATTTTTAGTCATATAACACTAACGGAGGAAAATTATGATTAAAGCAAAAAAAGTTATGGTTGCCGGACTTTGTACATTACTGGCAGCATCAACTTTGTTTACAGGCTGTTCTGGAAAGAAAGAAGCAGAAAGCAAAAGCAAGAAAGGTTCTGAAGATGTTGCTGGATGGACAGTAAACAAAGACGACCCTATTACTCTTGACTGGTACGTTAACTTTTCATGGTTTGCACGCCACTGGGGAGATTCTAAAGTTTCTAAATACATTACAGAAAAAACTGGCGTAAACGTAAACTTCATCGTTCCGGCTGGAAGCGAAGCAGAAAAACTTAACGCCATGATTGCCGGTGACGCACTTCCAGATATTATTACTCTCGGCTGGTACGAAGGTCAGGTTCCAATGATGATTGATTCCGGTCTTGTTGAACCGCTTGACAAGCTTGCCGAACAGTACGACCCGTATTTTTTCAAGGTTGTTGATAACGACAAAATGGGCTGGTACAAACAGGAAGACGGTCACGTTTACGGTTATCCAAACGCATCTTTCACACCACAGGCTTACAAAGATTATGCCGGTAAACTTACTTCAAACGAAACTTTCCTTGTTCGCAAAGATATGTACGAAGCTTTAGGTTCACCAGACATGACAACACCGGAAGGATTTGTTGCTGCTCTTGAAGCTGCAAAGAAAAAGTTCCCTACAGTAAACGGTCAGCCGCTTATTCCATTCGGAACAAACGAATTCAGCGATGTCGGCTGTTCACAGCTTCAGGGTTACCTGGCACACTTCCTCGCTCTTCCACCAGAAAAAGACGGTAAATTCCAGAATGCAGACCTTGGTCTTACCCACGACCCGGAATATGTACGCTGGCTTAAAGCTTTCCGTTCTGCACACGAAAAAGGCTTGATTGCAACTGATATGTTTGTAGACAAACGTTCACAGATTGAAGAAAAAGCTGCTCAGGGCCGCTACTTCTGTATGCTGTACCAGAACTGGGATATGCAGGCTGCACAGAATGCACTTTATGCAAAAGATCCAAACTCAATTTACATCGCAGTACAGGGTCCAAAAAACTCTAAAGGCGACGACCCAACACTCGCCGGTGGCGGAATTGCAGGCTGGACAATCACAATGATTTCTAAAAACTGTAAAGACAAAGCACGTGCCATTCAGTTCCTTACATACCTTATTTCAGAAGAAGGTCAGATGGATACAAACTTTGGTATCTTGAATGATACTTATACAATGGTAAATGGAGTTCCAACTCTTACACCAGAAATGAAGGAACTTGATTCAACAGACAAGAATAAACAGGAAAATGATATTGGTATTCAGTTCACATACTGGATGTTGATGGATACAGCTTGGCAGGCACAGTTCGGAGTTGAATACGCTCCGTCACTTGGACAGCCACAGCTCTGGACACGTCCATACGTACAGTCTTTTGCAGCTTACGACGGACTTACACTCCCAGTTGGATCTGATGAAGCAATTGCAGCCGAAGAAATCCAGCGCCAGTGGGGAAAAGTTCTTCCGCAGTTAATCCGCGCAGGTTCAGAAGCAGAATTTGACAAAATTATTGCAGATTTTGAAGCTTACAAAAAATCACACGGATATGATGCTGTAATTGATGCTCAGACAAAACTTATGAACATCAACAAGAAAAAACTTGGTATGTAAAACACTTACATAAAAACCCTTTCTACAGCATGGCTGCACTTTGTTAAAGTGCAGCCTGTTTTTATTCGTGCGGAAGTTTTAATACCCCGACGCTTGCGGCGAGGTTGCTGATTAAATCCTTTTTACACAAAAAATAAAAAACTAAGTTATAATATGCTAATGAAATTTTCCAGACGAATAGTTTTAGTTTACGCCTCAATTATCATTATTCCGCTAACCCTTTTAGTAATTGGCATTTCCTTTTTAAGCCTGCACAGGCAAATTGAAAAAATAACAGAACTTTCCACAGCAGAAATACTGAACGATACCCAGAACATAGAACGAATTCTTGGCGAGTTTGAATCAATTGAAACAGTAATTATACGCGACGACAATTTTAACCTGTTTTTAAATAATCCCGAAAACTACAGCGAAAACGAAATAATCGATACCCTGATTACAAAAACCACACTTTTTGAACAGATTCAGTCCATCACTCCGGATATTTACAGCATAAGAATCTTTACAATAAATCCAATCCCGGAAAGATGGCCGGTAATTTTAAACGCTTCCCGGCTTGTACAAGTGCCGCACGAAAAATGGGCACTAAACTATAAAGCAGAATTTTTAGGCAACCTTAATGCCCTAAAAAAAGAATCCGTTTGCACCACCCGCTCCCTTATAAAAAACCGCCGGCTCGTGGGTTATTTTCAAATTTCAGTATTAATGGAAGACTTTTTCCCTTCCGTATTCAAAAACGAAAATAAAGAAATAAACCAGTTTATTTATAAGGAAGAAAACGGCGATTTAGCATATTTTGACACCGGAATTTCCGGCAAAATACCGCCCAAACTAAAACCCGGACAAATAAAAAAAATACTTAACAGCACGAAAAACCACGGTTCAATAGTAATCCGCCCCCTGTACAAAATCATTTCGTGGAGCTATATCCCGGAAATGGAAATTTATCTTATAAGAGAAAACAAAAGCAAAGCCATATTTTGGGATTTTACCGAAAGCATTTTTATAATAATAGCAAGCCTTGCATTTATGGTAATTGCCTTTTACCTGATTGTAAAATACACCACCAACCGCCTTATGGCAGGCATTTATTCCGTTATGGACGGAATGAAAAAAGTAAAGGAAGGCGATGTTTCAGTGCAGATTCCGGTTTCCGGCGTAGACGAAGTTTCCGAAACCCAGCAGATTTTCAATTCCATGACACAGCAGCTTTCCAACCAGATTGAACAGATAAAAACCGAACAAAGCCTTATTGCAGATACGGAAATGAAGGCAATGCAGAACCAGATAAACGCCCACTTTTTGTATAACGTTCTTGAAACAATCAGAATGCAGGCAGTTCTTGCCGACCAGGATGACATTGCAGAAAGCCTTCAGGTGCTGGGAAAAATGATGCGGTATTGCCTGCGCTGGCGAATACACCGCGTTTCCCTTGCACAGGAAATAGAATACATCCGCTCTTATGTTTACATATTAAATATCCGCAACGATTATGCAATTTCACTTGAAATTGACATACCGGAAGAACTTATGGATATAGAAATACCAAAAATGACCCTGCAGCCGCTTATAGAAAACGCATTTGTTCACGCAATAGAAAAAACAGAAAGCGATGCCTCGCTAAAAGTATACGCAAACGTAAAAAACGACAGGATATTTTTAAGCGTTCAGGATTTTGGCGAAGGAATGAGCGAAGAACAGGTTGAAAACATAAAAAATTACCTTGCAGATTCTGCCTACGAACGTGATTCCAAAGGCAGCATAGGATTAAAAAACATTCAGCAGCGGCTTACAGTTTTTTACGGCAGCGATTACAGAATAGAAATTAATTCAAAGCCGGGCACGGGAACAACAATAAGCGTACCAGTTCCGCTGAAAAGGATAAACCAATGATAACAATTGTAATTGCAGATGATGAAAAACTGATCCGGGCGGGAATTGCCAAAATTATCCGCGATTCCATAAAAGTTCCTCTTGAAATAATTGAAGCCAAAAACGGCCGCGATGCACTGGAAATCATCATAAAAGAACAGCCGAATGTTCTGATTACGGATATCCGCATGCCGATTATGGACGGCGTTGAGCTGATGCAGAATGTGTCAAAGCTGGAAAACAAGCCAGAAATAATCGTTTCCAGCGGATATGACGACTTTGTTTTTGCCAAAGCGGCAATTCAAAGCGGCGCACAGTCGTATATCCTAAAGCCGCTTGACAAAAAAGAACTTGTAGAAGCGGTAGAAAAAGCAATAGCTTCATACCGTTTTACGGAACAAAAAAAGAACGAAGAAACCTTAAAAACAATCATCGACGAAGGCAGGCTTGACAGTTCCAGCGAAATTTCGGGTGTAAAGTTTGAAAACGGCTATTATTGCATTGCAATATGCGGTTTGGGCACAAAAACCATTCTTCAGCAGGTTTTAAACTCCATAGATTATTACACGCTGGAAAGCAAGCGCGGTTTTGAATGTGCGGTTATTCCCCGCGAAGCCCTGTATCTTATAGAATCGGATTTATCTTTGAACCAGTATGTAACCGGCATAAGCAACAGCGCCGTAAACGTGGCTTCGCTAAGGGTTTACAAAAAGCAGGCATTTGAAGCCATGCTGCAAAGCTATTTTACAAACAAAAACGGCGTGCGCGCAAACGGGCGCTATTATTATTCAGAAATTGCAACAGAAGCGAATTTTTCGGAAGTTGACAAAATATACGAAAAACTGATTTCCAAAATCAGCATTTCGGACGTACCGACGATACAAAAAGGGCTTGACGAATTATTCAATTTTGCCGGAATATCGCCTGATTTTTACGCTTCAAAACTGAATTACATTTACAACAAGTTTAACTCCAATCTTTTTACGCGTTTTCCCGGCTATACCGACAACGACCTTTACATTCATTTAAAGGCAATTATGATTGAAAATATCTGGCAGCTGCAAAATATTGGCGAATGGAAAATATGTATTTCTGATTATCTGATTTATCTTTCTGAACTGCTGAAAAAAAATACTTCAGAATATCCGTTTATTGATGAAGCGCTGGACTATATTAAGGCGAATTATACCAAAAACATAAACATGGCAATGGTAGCAAATCAGGTTTCAGTTAATTACACGTGGTTTTCGGAAAAATTTAAGGAACACACGGGCATGCTTTTTAATGAATATTTGCGCAAATTACGGATTGACGAAGCCTGCAATCTGCTGGCGAAAGACTGCTTTAAGGTATACGAAGTTGCAGAAAAAGCTGGTTTTGGCGATGTAAAATATTTTATGAAAACATTTAAAGAAGAAACCGGGCTTTCTCCAACTGAATGGAAAAAAGTTCACGGCGTTTCCATGTGAAAACATAAAGCGCAAAAATACCCGAAAAAGCGCGCTCAAACTTTCATAAAACAGTCCTAGTTTTTGCGCACTCCATACAATAGTTAGAGAAAAAGCAAGCAGCAAAAGCACGTCATGCTGAATTTAGTTCAGCATCTGATCTGTTTCCCCAAAGCAGATTACGAATCGGAATGACCAAAAACCTTTTCAATCTACACGAGCGTTTTTGTTTACGATATAAATGCCGGCAGAAGTTAGCAAAAGTGCAATAATGCTTGTAATGCCCAGCACCGAACCTTCGTCCAGGAAAATTGCAGATAGAATTACGCCAAAAACCGGGTTCATAAAGCCAAAAACGGCTACTTTGGAAATTGGATTGTATTTTACAAGTATTCCCCAAAGCGAATATGCCACGGCAGAAACAAAAGCCAGATAGCCCAGCAGCACAATGCCCGGCACTGTTACAACCGGCAGCGTACCGCCGGCGGCAAAACCAATCAAGCTCATAATAAGTCCGCCAATTATAAACTGATAGCCGCTGAGGACAATCGGGTCTTCTTTTGCGGAATAGCGTTTCAGCAAAACCGAAGAAAAGCCGTAGCAGAACGTAGAAAGAAAAACCAGCAGGTCACCCAGCCACAACATTCCGCCGCCGCCCAAAGAATTGCCAGCAATGTTTATAAGCACCACGCCTGAAAAACCCACAACGGAACCGATTATTTTTTTTGAAGTAAGCGGCTCCTGACGGAACAAAAGGCAGGCTATAAAAATTGCCACAAAAACGTTTGTGCCTTCCACAATTGAACCGCGCACGCCGGTTGTATACGCAAGCCCAATGTAAAAGAAAATATACTGCCCGATGGTTTGCAGAGATGAAAGTTTCAGTATTTTTCCCCACGAATCTTTTTGCGGTACAAGAAACTTGCGGCGCGTAATGCAGCCTATAAAAACTGCAAGTATTCCTGCAAAAAAGAAGCGCACGCCTGCAAACAAAATCTGCGAAGCAATTGCAGAACTTTCAATTTGAAAAAGTGAATAGCCGATTTTAATGGAAGGAAATGCGCTGCCCCACAAAAAACAGCAGATTAGCGCCCCAGCCCACACAACGATTGTTTTAGTAAAGAATTTTTCGTTCATAATTTGCCTTTGCTTTATGTTATAGCATTTTACGGGGCGCTGCCTCAATATTTGCCGCCCTTTCTATTGAAAAACGGTGCGCATTTATCTATCATTAAATATGGAAAACATCTCAATTATTCTTACCGATTTGGACGGAACCTTGTTCCGCGACGACAAAACAATTTCCGATTACACAATTGAAGTTATTAAAAAGGCACAGGCTAAGGGCGTACTGGTGGGTATTTCTACGGCGCGCGCAATTGAAAGCGCAAAGGAATTTCTGGGAGAATTTAAGCCGGATTTTTATATTGCAAACGGCGGCGCGCTGGTTACAGCAAACAACCGCGAAGTTTATTCCTGCCAGTTTTCAGTAGAAGAAACGCGCAAAATGCTGGCAAAAGTTTACGAAGTTTGCGGCGAAAACATTGAAATGACTTTGGATAATGTTTCTACCTTGTACTGGAACAGACCCGAAAATGAACGCGGCGACGAATTTACGCGCCCCAAGGCTGAATTTTCGGATTTTAAGGATTTTAAGCTGCCAGCCATGAAGATTTGCGTTGCCATTACTGATGAAAATATTGCAAATCAAATTGCCGCCAGTATCGGCGTGCAGAATGTTGACATAAAGCCCTTTTCTGATATTCCCTGGTACAAGTTCAGCAAGGCGAACGCCACAAAAGAAAAGGCTGTTTTGGCTTTATCAGAATATCTGAATGTGCCTGTGAGCAATATGGCGGCATTCGGCGATGATTTTACGGATATTGGCATGCTGAAGCTTTGCGGACGCGGTGTTGCCATGCAAAATGCAATTCCCCAGGTAAAAGAAGCGGCGGACGAAATAACGCTGTGCAATATGGAAGACGGCGTTGCCCGCTGGATTGAAAAAAATATTTTATAGCCGCTGCAAAACCTTGTTATACGGTACAAAAAAAAGCTGCAACTGTCATTTTTGTATGGCACTTGCAGCTTTTTTTATCTGTACCGAAAACTTTTGTACTATAGGATTGCGGTACAAAGGGACTAAAGGCGTTTACCGTATGAAGTTTGTCCAAAGGTGGTCTTCTTTTGCAGGCAGACCGTATTTTTCCTTGCCGAGGGCGATGCTTTTCATTAAAAACGCCATATTTCTGGCAAGCACGCGTACAGTCTGCAAGCCTTCTTCGTCTTCGTTTACATCGCCGGGCGCACCGCCGTGAACGCTGTTCCAATACTGGGATGAAGCTACCGGCATTCCGCTTATTGTAAAAAACTTGTTCAGGGCATCAAAAGTGGCTGAACAGCCGCCGCGACGGGCAATTACAACGCTTGCACCAACTTTCATGGTTTTGTCAAAATGAGAACTGTAAAAAAGGCGCTGGCATAAGGCTTCCAAAGTTCCGTTTACGCAGGCATAATAAACCGGCGTACCCAAAACCAGACCGTCGGCTTGTTCAAACTTTTGGGCAATTTCGTTTACTTCATCGTTAAAAACGCATTTGCCGGTTTCGCCGCAGGCATTGCAGCCCATGCAGCCGCGAATCGCCTTATTGCCAACGTTTATCATTTCAACTTCAATATTTTCCTGTTGAAAAACCTTAACCATTTCCTGCAAAGAAATTGCAGTATTTCCGTTTACGTGCGGACTTCCGTTTAAAATCAAAACCTTCATAATTGCTCCTATTTATTTAAGAATTCTTCTATTTCTTTCCATGCTTTTTTGCCTTCCGGCATAAACTCGCCGGCATTCTGAAAAACGTGGTACATGCCTTCAAAAACGGAAAGCTTCGCATCTACGTTCTGCGCCAGCGCTTTTTCATAAACCATTTCGCTGTCGCTAAGCAGCACTTCCCAAGATCCAACCTGTATCAGCATTGAAGGAAAATTGTGGTATTCGCCGTAAGCCGGTGAAAGATACGGATTGAACAAGTCGGTTTCGCCGGCGTACAAGGCTGTCATCGGTTTTTCGCCGGGTTTTGCAGGCTGAGGTCTGGCATTTTTAAGCACGCCAAACATGGGGTCGTTATATTTATTTGTTTTGTGCGATTCGCCTGTGCTTGCAAGGTCTGCCCAGGGCGAAAGGCAGATTATTTTTTCCGGCAGAGCCATTCCTGCATCGCGTAATTTCAGGCACAGCGCAAGCGCAAGGTTTCCGCCTGCACTGTCGCCTATTACGGTTATGTTTTCGGGTTTCCAGCCGTTTTCCAAAATCCAGTTCCACGCCAAAAGTGCGTCGTCCAGTGCCGCAGGGAAAACGTATTCCGGGGCAATCCGGTAATCGATGTTTAAAACGCTGGCGCCGTTTGTCATTCCGGAATATTTTACAGCCATGTTTCTGTACAAATCTGTCATGCCTATTACATAGGCGCCGCCGTGTATTTCAAAAATCAGTTTTTCAGACTGAGAATTGTCGGCTTTTAAAAGTTCAACCGGTACGCCGCAGTTTATTTTTGTGTTTGTATAGCCTTTTGGCGGCTGCCACGCAGAACCTTTTGAAGAAAGTTTTGCACCGGCGGCAAGCATTCCGTCGCCTTTCATTGCAGGCAGGTTTTTTGCAAAACGTATCATTTCGCGCACCAGTGTTCCGCGGTACGAAACTTTTAAATCCGGGCGGGCAAATACGCAGTTTGCCTGCAAAGCAATTACAGCAAGCAGGTAAATCCACAGTTTGTTAAATCCGGCTAAGCCGCCGCCCAGCAGTTTTTGCCAGTATTTTGAAAACCTGAAAAAAACAAGGGCGCAAAGCAAAACTGCAAAAAACAGCCAGCCGCCAACGGTTGCATCTATTACTGCAAGCTGAAAAAAAGCCGCACCAAACACAACAAGAATAAAAATTACAAATCCTATAAGTTTGCCAGTTGAAATATTTTTCATTTATACCTTCCCGTACAAAATTCCGCGCAGTTTTCGCGTTAATTGTTTGTACTTAATAAGATAGCAGTATATGTTAATATTGAAAATGCTTTTATATTATAAACAATGTTAAATATTACAAAAATCTCTAAAATATCCAAACTTAAAGTTTTAATATTTGTCATCCCGAACTTAATTTGAAATCTGTGGCGGATGCTGAACTAAATTCAGCATAACGAATACTGCGCGCAGCCTTGGGTGCAGTTTTATAAAAGGCACGCGGTTTGCGGTTTTTTTAAGATATTCTGGTGTTTGCGCAGAACAGCAGTTTTTGCAATCGTTGTATAAGGCGGCACGAATAAACGCCGGGCAAAAAAATATGTCATTCCGCGCAAAACCGGGAATTTTATAGGATTTTTTATAAAAAACCAGAAAACCTATAAAGCTTTCAACTGACGGCTTTGCCCGAAATGACAATTTTCAAACCTGAGATTTGTTTGTTTTTTAAGATTTTTTAAGATTATGCAGTTTATGCGCCAAATTCCGGCACAACGGCAAAAAATACCAGCGGTTCGTTCTGGTGGTTTTGCAGGCTGTGCGAATGGCCTTTCGGGCAGTAGTGGCATTCGCCGGGCAGCAAGGTTTCTTCTGTATCGTCGTAAATCATTGTGCCTTTGCCGCTAAGAATATAAATTATTTCGCTTGAAGTATCGTGGGTATGCAGCCCGATTGTTGCGCCTTTCTGCAAAGTGCCGCGCATGATTTTATGTTTTTCATCAACATACATCCGCGCTTCCATAGATTTTTCGCCGCCTTTAAAGTTTGGCAGGCTTTTTTCTTCAATTTCTTCAAAATTAATTTTCATGCATTTTCTCCTTTTTATGTTTCCGGTTAAATTTTCAGTTGAAAAACAGACGCTGCGGCTGGCGCCACAAGCCTGCTGATTTGGCGTTACGCAGGAAACAACTTGAAACATCGCAATATTTACAAAAAACCGGCGCGTGCATTTTCTGCGCCGGTTTTTTAATTAAACTTCCGGTGTGTATTTTCCGCTAAGTGCAAGCATTGCAAAAAGATAAAGGCAGTTATCGTAATACCGGCGCTCTCCGGTGCGCAGCGGTGTTTCCCAAAAACGGCGCACGATTTTTTCTGCATTCGCTTTTGCAGTCGGCGAACAAGCCAAAGTTGTCTGGGCAAGGGTTGCAAGCAGCGCAACTGGATGCAGGGCTTTTTCGTCTTCGCCCTTTTCGTTTTTGATGACGGTGCCGTCGATTTTATATTTCTTAAAATCTTCGGTTGGAATATCTGCAAAAAAGCTGACCAAATTATCTGCAATTCTGGCAAAATCTTTGTTTTCGCCGTGCCACAGCACATCAAGACCAATATTTGCGCCCGTTCTGTACGCGTCGCTGTAAAAATCGCCGTGATTTTCCGGCGGACCAAATGGATTTGGCGTTGCATCAAAGTTGGCGTATTCGGGGTTCATTCCTGTTGCCGGGTGGCAGGCTTTTACCAAAAACTTGCGGCTGGCTTCTTCCGCGCGCTTCCAGAACGGGCGGTCTGCTTCGTCTGCCCAAAGGGCAAAATAATGATAAAAATGCATAAGATGGTAAGACGGGTCGCTGAACGAACAGCCCGGCACAAAGGCTATAAGGGCTTCATCTTTTTTCCACATTGGAATTTCGTGGTGCAAAACGGTTCTTAAAATCTTTTTTGCCCAGTATGTATAATTGTAAATGCCTTCGCCGTCGCCCCATTTTTTTCCGGCAAGGAACAAAGCCATTGCATAGAATTCTTCGCCGTCTGGTGCAGGACCAAAAGCGTTTTTCTTTCCGTCCGGGGCAACAGACCATGCAAAATATCCGCGCAGATAGCCTTCGTCCATGTACATAAATTCCATGGAAAATTTCCACATGCGGTCAAAATATTCTTTTCTGTCCATCAGAACGCACATCAGCATTCCGTAAGACATACCTTCGGTTCGGGCATCGCAGTTGCCGGTATCCATAAAATAGCCGGTATCGCGCAAACCTTCAAAATAAAAACGATTTATTCCTTCAAAAATAGCATAGAAAGTGTCGTTTACTCTGTTTTCAATTTCTTCAGCTGAATAGCCGTAGTCTAAAAATGTGTTTTTCATAAGTTAAGAATATATTATTTGAACGATTTTAAATCTACAATTGCCCTTTTTTAACAGGGGAAAAATTGAAAAAACAGCGGGTATACAATGACTTTTTGATTGGTTGTATTGGTTTAAATATGAAAAATTATAAAGATTGTATGTTTTTATATACATGAAATTATAATTTAAAGATCTTTAAGGCTGCACAAGAATCAGTCTTGCTTGAAAGTTTCAGTTTTGGATTTCTGCAAGATTCATCGAAAGACAAATCTGTAATGTCTCTTTCAGAAATTGAATTCTGTCCATACTTTACCAGTTGTCAGCTCTCGACCTAATTTTAAATTAAAAACAGCAATTAAATAATCCATGCCGGAACATACCAGTTATTTCTGTCCAGCGGAAAAACATCGCCTGCCATACAGATTACTGCACCTGTTCCAACTTTTTTGTTGTCTGCTTCGATTGAATCCAGAGCATTGAAATTTTTTGTCGGTTTAACAGGGTTTGCACTCTTTTTAATTTCTATTGGATATGCAATTCCATTTTTATATAAAATCAAATCGATTTCTTTTTTGTTTGAATCCCTATAATAATACAGAGGCGGCTTTTTTCCACGATTGAGATAACTTTTCACAATTTCACTTACAATCCATGTTTCAAAAAACTCACCGCTTACAGAACTATTTTCAAGAACACTTGGATTTTCCCAGCCCATAAGATAAGCACAAAGACCGGTATCCAAAAAATACATGCGCGGAGATTTTATAACTCGCTTTAATGCATTGCTGGAAAAAGGTTCAACCAGGGTTACAATTCCGCTAGAAATTAAAATAGAAAGCCAATGCTTAGCTGTAGGACTTGAAATTTCAGTTTCCTGCGCCAGAGTTTCATAATTCAAAACTGTTCCGGTTCTGGCGGCAACAACTTTTATGAATTTTAAAAATGCCGTTTCATTTCCAACCTGTTCAAGTTCACGCACATCACGACTTAAATAAGTTTCAAGATATGACTCAAAATAAATGTTCAGATTTACATTTTCAA
>JAKSTR010000051.1 GCA_024402495.1 Treponemataceae bacterium | reverse complement strand
TTTTTTACCGTAGCTGTAGTTTTCGCCAAGGCGAAAACTAGGGGCTTTGCGCATAGACCAGCGTTGTTGTGGTGTACAAATCAAGCAGCGCATGCCGTTCCGCGTACACAGATAAAGCGGCAGTTAGAGATAATATAAAAGTACGCGCGTGCACAGACCAAGATACGGGTAGAGACCACGCAAAAGGCACAAGCTGTTGCCGAATTGCGTTATTTTTCGATATAATAGAAAAATGAGCGACAAAAAAACTGAAAAAAATCCTTTGCTTTGCCACTGGGCAGATCAAATGGCAGAAAAAATCATTGCCGAAAAAGGCGATTTAGATTCTTATACATGTGCTTCAGGCATTACGCCTTCAGGCACTGTTCATATCGGTAACTTCCGCGAAATTATCACCGTTGACCTTGTTGTACGTGCCCTGCGCGACCGCGGCAAGAATGTTCGTTTCATCTATTCATGGGACGACTACGACGTTTTCCGCAAAGTGCCTGCTAACATGCCCGACCCTGAAATTTTGCAGAACTATCTGCGCTACCCTATCACTTCAGTGCCGGACACAACCAAGCGCAACGAAAACTACGCCCGCCACCACGAAGTTGACATTGAAACCCAGCTGCCGCGCGTAGGCATTCACCCTGAGTTTCTGTACCAGAGCCAGCGCTATCAGGCAAACCGCTATGCCGAAGGCATGAAAAAAGCCCTGCAGAACCGCGAGCTTATCAAAAAGTGCCTTAACGAATATCGCGACGACGAACACAAAATGAAAGACAGCGATGTTTACTGGCCGACTTCAATTTTCTGCGGAAAATGTTCCAAAGACACAACCGAAATTACAGGCTACGACGGCGAATACGGCGTAAGCTATAAATGCGAATGCGGCTGCGAAGAAACCGTAGACATCCGCAAATTTGGCGGCATCAAGCTGGGCTGGCGCGTAGACTGGCCGATGAGATGGAACGAAGAAAAAGTTGTTTTTGAACCGGGCGGAAAAGACCACATCAGTCCGGGCGGAAGCTACGATACGGCAAAGCTTGTTTCTAAAAAGATTTACGACTGGAATGCGCCCGTAACCATGCGCTACGACTTTGTAATGCTGAAAGGCGTACCGGGCAAAATGTCTTCTTCAAAAGGAAAAGTAATTTCGCTTGTTGATGCGCTGGAAGTTTACCAGCCGCAGGTTTTGCGCTACATTTTTGCAGGCACACGCCCTAATACAGAATTTTCCATCAGTTTTGACATGGACGTTCTTAAGATTTACGAAGATTACGACAAAACCGAACGCATTGTTTACGGCGTTGACAAGGCTAAGAATGACGATGTCCTTAACAAGGAAAAGCGCATTTACATGCTTTCGCAGATGGACGGAAAAATTCCGGAAACAATGCCTTATCAGATTTCTTTCCGCATGCTTACAACCCTTCTGCAAATTTACAGCGGCGACGTTAACAAGGTTATTGAATATCTTGGCGACGTTAAGCCGGAACAGGAAGAAACTTTGCGCCAGCGCGCAGCCTGCGCATGGTACTGGATTACGGAAAGTGCTCCGGACTGCGCACCGGAATTCTGTTTTGCACTGGTTAGCGACGATACCAAAGCCGCAATTGAAGGCGATTATCTGAAGGCTCTAGTTCGCGTGCGCGATGAAGTTGTTCCAAAGCTGGAAACTTTTGCCGTTGACAAGGATTTGCAGCAGGCAATGTACGATATTGCTACCGAAATGGGTCTTGATGCAAAAACTTTGTTCCAGACAATCTATCAGGCTTTGATTGGAAAAAATCAGGGTCCGCGCCTTGCCAACTTTATGAAGATTATCGGCAAAGACCGTCTGGCAAAGATTCTTGCTGCATACTAATCCGGCATAAAGCTGCAAGCTGAAATATAAAAGGCACCTGCAAACGGTGCCTTTTGTTTTTTTAAACACGCCCGCAAAATCCGCATATCATTCAGTTTTCTTCTATTGAATATGAAAAAATCTGGCATTTTTCAATTTGAGAAAAAGGAACGGTTTTTTAGAAAATTATGCAAATATCTTTAATTTTCAACTAATAAAAAACAAAAAAGTATGTTAAAATTGAAACGTTGTAAACCAACAGAAATTGAAAAAAAGTACATCAAACGACAGGAACGACTATGAAACTGAACACCAAATTTACAATACTGCTTGTTACATTTACCGTAGTAACGCTGGCAATTTCTGGCACTATTTTTGCTTCTTTTACGCGTCTGCGGCTTTTGCAGACTTTTCAAAAAGAAAGCATGACCATGGAATATTATCTTTCAGAAATCGGTTCCTATTCTTCGGTTATTTCGGCGGCTTCGCTTGAACCTTCGTCCATGTACAAGGACTGGGAAAAACTGTTGGAAGAAGCAAGTGCCCAGTACGAGCGCGTCATTGATCCTTCCTTTAACCGCCTGCTGAACAAAGAACAGCAGGACTATATGAACAACCTGAAAAACCTGTGGAGCCTTATTTTGCCGCAGATTGAAACCGTAACAACTGCACTTCAGGATTTTTCGGAACTGCCGTTTTCTGACCTGGAAAAAACATCCCTGAACGCAAAAGGCGCAGACGCGGTTGTTTACAATCTTGACGGTGATGACATTCGCCGCCCGGTAATGTTGTTTTCGCTGCAAAAAATTAACCGCGCCGCAACGCTTCTGGTAAGTTCAAAAAAAATGTTTACCAGCCTTTTAAACAAACTGAATGACAGCGTAGAAGCCAGGGTGCAGAGCCTTTTTATGGACTACCTGATTTTCAACATCATTACCATTTTGATAACTTCAATTGTTATTTTTATCATTGCAAAAAAAGTTACCGGAAAAATTACAAACCGCGTAAAACGGCTGGAAAATGTTTCCGCCCAGCTTGCGCTTAAAGATTTTTCGTGCAAGCTTGATTCCCTGCATTTTGGTTCTGACGAAATTTCCGGTCTTGCGCGCACTTTGTCTGATACAATTAACAATCTTAACGACTTTTTGGAGATGGTTAAGATTTCTTCTGCCGAAAACGCCGAACTTGGCAGCAACATTGACCTTGCCGCACAGAACACGGCTTCGGCAATTCACCAGATTAACGCCAGCATTGAATCTTTGCGCAGGCAGTTTACCGATATGGAAGACGCGGTTCAGCGCTCGGCAGCATCGCTTACAACAATGTCGCTGGCGGTAAAGGCGCTTATTAAAGACAACACCAACCAGACTCTGGCAATAAAGGAATCTGATCAGGCTTCGGAACGCATGGCGGCAACAGTTGAAAAAATCCGCATTATGGCAGAAGAAAACTGTGCAAATGCCGAAGACATGCAGGAAAGTGTTTCTTACGGCGACAAAAAAATTGAAGAATCTAACGCGATGATGAAGGAAGTTACAAACCAGCTTAAATCAATTTCCGAGATTGTAACGCTTATCAACGCCATCGCAGAACAGACCAACATTCTTTCGATGAATGCGGCGATAGAAAGTGCCCACGCTGGAGAAAGCGGCAAAGGATTCAGCGTTGTTGCAGAAGAAATCCGCGTGCTTGCAGAATCTACCGGCGAAAATTCCAAGCGCATTTCCGACAGTCTGTTTACAATTACATCGCGCATGCAGGAAGCAAGCGAATTAACAGAACAGGCGGCGGCTTCTTTTGGCGAAGTAAACAGCCATTCTTACAGGATTCACAATTCGCTTTCTGAAATTCTTGATAACATTAACGAAGCTGCCGGCGAAGCTGAAAAAGTTGCGCAGTATTCGGCTCATATTACAAATGCCGCCGAAAAAATGAGCAGCGAATATGAAAAACTGAATGTTCAGCGCAAGACGGTTTCTGCCGAAATGACTTCGCTTGAAAATGTTTTTGCAATTTCGCGCAACGGCATTGATGAAATTAAGCTTGGCGCAGAAGATATTGTAAAACGCATGCTTGAAGTAAGCCATATGTCCAGCGAAAGCCGCCAGAAAATGACCATGCTTAGCGTTAACCTGAATCAGTTTAAAACCAACGAAAAAGAAAGCAGCGAAGAAATTAAGGTAGCGACAGTAGCAAAAGAAATTATTGAAGATTTAGAAGAAATTGAAAGTCTGGAAACGATTGAAGAAGACTCAATTGATGACAGCAACACGGATGCAACAATTGAAGCCTTGCAAAAGACCGTTTTTGAAGAAGACGACGACAGCGTACTGGTAGAAGAACTTTAGCATACGCATATTGCGCCAGTTTCAAGATTCCGGGTTAAACAGAATATTTACAAGCCAAGTATTTGGGCGCACTAAAAAGGCAGAAAGTTTTTACGCTTTCTGCCTTTTTATTTTTATTCAGGGTGTTTTGGGTGCTGAAAATCTGGTGCGCCAGACAGCAGCACGTTTTATAAAATCAGCGGCTGCAAAAGCCTGCCCAGTTTTTTGGTTCTTCTACGCAAAAGGCAAGTTTTTCGCTGGTATACGGGTGCACAAATTCCAGCGAACGGGCGTGCAGGCACAGGCGGTTACAAGGATTCGTTTTGCTTTTAAAAAGCCTGTCACCGGCAAGCGGATAGCCTTTGCCTGCAAGATGGGCGCGTATCTGGTTTGTTCTGCCGGTTTCAAGTTCAAGTTCAAACAGCGTGTAGCGCGAACCGGCGCAAACCGTCGTGTAATGGGTAACGGCGCTTATAAGTTTTTCGCTGTGGCGGCTGTTATGCGGGTTTTGTTTTTTTGCGTCCGGCACGTAGGAATGATGCGCCTGATTGATTGCAAGAGGGTCGTCAATTGTGCCCTCCGGCGGCAGAATGCGGTTTTTGTCCGCAGGGTTTTCGGCAAGGGCGCGGTAGCAGCGGCTTGTAACCATGGTCTGCCAGCTGTCCATTATGCGCTTCTGCGCCTCAACAGAAAGCGCAAACATCATCACGCCCGAAGTATCTTTATCAAGCCGGTGCACAGCCTGCGGGCGGTAAGAACCGCGCACCATACCGCGCTGACGGCGCTGCTGGCACAGCAAATCCTGAGCAGTTTTGCCGCTAAAACCGGGGTACGGCACCGACAAAAGCCCGGCACTTTTATTCAGCACAACAATATATTTGTCTTCGTAAAGAATATCAATTAAAGCCACAACGCCACCAAAATAAAACTAAGTATAAATTGAAAAATCCCGAAAAAGCGCATTTTCCGAGATTTTTCAATTAAAAGATAAAAATATTTGCGCCCAAATACGCAGTACACCGGCGGCGTTTGCACCGCCAGCGCCTGAGCAAAAGAACGCTATTTTTTCTTAAGCAATGCTGCAAACGGGTTGTAAGTTTCGCCGTCGTCCTGCTGGCTGTTCAAATATTCAGCAGAATTTTCATCCTGCTCTGCCGAAGTTGCCGGGCGCAGAGAAATGCGTTTATTTTCTGCATCAATGGCAATAATCTGCACGTCGTAAGCTTCGCCAATTTTGAAAAGCTTGCGCAGATTGGTCTTTTCGCCGGCTTTTTCAATTGTGCTTATGTGAACAAGACCGTCAACGCCTTTTTCAATTTCAACAAAAACGCCAAAGTCCATAATCTTGCTGATTGTGCCTTTAACTTTCTGTTCAATTTCAAAACGTTCTTCAATATCATCCCACGGGTCTTTAATCAGCGATTTCAGGCTGAGCGAAACACGTTCGCGCTGCCAGTCGGTAGAAATAACTTTTGCAGTAATTTCCTGACCAACTTCAAGTTCCTTGGATATGTCTTCAACGCGGCTGAGCGAAATTTCTGAAATTGGCAGAAGTGCCTGAAAGCCCTGTACTTCAACAAAAGCGCCGTAACTTTGCAGCGATTTTACAGTGCCTTTTACAACCGAACCAACTTCGATTGTTTTTTGCAGATTTTCAATAAATGCCTGGCGCTGCATTTCGGCAATTGCGCGGTTAGAAACCAGAATGTTTTTGCCGTTTTCCTTGTATTCCTGAATTGCAAATGTTAAATGCTTGCCTACAAAGGTTTCGTTTTCTTCCTTGCGGCGGCCGCCCATTTGCGAAAAAGGACAGAATGCGCGGCTGTTGCCAATACGAATTTCGTAACCGCCTTTAATTTCTTTTTCTACAAAGCCTTCTACAGGAATATGATTTTGAAAAGCGTTTTCGATCATGTCTTTGTCGGCTTTTTCGCCTGCAATTTTGGTTGTAAAACGCATTTCGCCATTTTTTTCGCCAACAAAAAAGGCTTTAATCTTATCGCCTTCTTTTACCGTCAGTTTTCCATCAGCATCAAGCAGTTCGGCTCTTTCCAAAACGCCTTCGCTTTTGCTGTTCAAATCAAGAAAAATTGTATCGCCCGAAATTGCTACAACTTCGCTTACGATTTCTTGTCCAATTTGTAATTTGTTCATGGGCAAAAGTCTACAACATTTTGAAAAGGTTTTAAAGTGCAGTTATATAGAAGAAAACTGAATGATTATGCATAAAAACGTCAGCAATAACGCAACCGGCACAAGCGGCTTGCAGCGGTTTGCATTTACCGGCGCTTTTATGAGGAAAAAATTAAAATTTCTTCTATTATATTCTGCACTTCTGGCTTTTTCTTCCGGGCAACTGAATGTGCACAGACGAACAGACGTACAGGCTTGGATGAGCCGCGCATCATTCCAGCAAAAAATGTTCGGCAAAGCTGAAATAATCGGTTCTGGTGATTATTATGTGGTCCAGCAAAAGTATGCCCAAAATATCGGCGGCTTGTTTCAGGCGGTTTGTAATCTGTATGTCATCATCCGAAGGTTTGTTTGTGCCAGACGGATGATTGTGGCACAGAACCACGGCTGCACAGTGATCCTGCAGCGGACCGCTGAAAACTTCCCGGGGATGTACCAGAGTCCGGTTCAGCGTGCCGACGGCAACCACGCGCAATTTCAGCACCTCGTGGGCGCCATTAAGCGAAATGCAGATAAAATGTTCCTGCATCTGCATGGCGTAATGCTGCAAAAACGGCAGCGCATCGCGCGGACTGGTTATTTTTTCGCCGCTGCCGGCAAAAAGCCGCCTGCCGAGTTCTACTGCCGCTACCAGACAGCACGCCTTGCTTGCCGAAATGCCTTTAATTTTCATCAGCTGCTGCATAAAATGTTTGCTGCCCTGATAATTCAGCGCGCAGTTCCAAACTTCTTTTGCAATGTTCATTACCGGGTTGCCTTTCGTGCCGCAGCCAATAAGCAGCGCCGCAAGTTCAATTGAATCCAAAACATCAAAACCATTTTTTTGCGCACGTTCGCGAATATCAGGTTTTTTGTTCTCACAATCGGCTTTAATTCTTCCGATATAAGATAAAGTTACAGGGTGTTCTACAAATTTCATGTGGGTCTCCTGTATATACTTTTGCAAAATTATGATTTTTTAGCACTTTTTGCTAAAAAAAATTCACTTTTTAGAGGATTTTTTCATGAATTTAAAAACTACCGGTTTACTTTTGCTTGCGGTTGCACTTCTTTTTACGTCGTGCAAGTCCACCAAAAAGGTAAAAAACCCGCCGCCACCTTATGCCGAACCAATTGAAACCCAGACTTACGACGGTACGGAAAGCAACAACGCCGTTGACAGTGCCGAACCGACTGAGTTTGACGAAGATTACGACGCATACGGCGATTATTTTGACGATTCCGAAGTTTTTGTTACGGTGCCGGAAAATGAATACATTTCCGCCGATACCGAAGACTACGACGATATTTACAGCGATTACGAAGGTTTTGAATACGGTTTTGTTGACGACAGCTTTGATGATTCTTTGATAAACAACGATTATTCTGACGACTATCCGGCAGAAGAAGGCGAAAAGACCGAATCTGCAAATAATTCCGGCATAACTTTTGGCGGTTCAGTTCTTGCACAAAACACGGGCTCGTCAAGTTCTTCCGGTTCTTCAGCAAAAGAAGAAACAGGCAGCAGCGCAGCTTCTTCCAAAAATGAAACACAAACCGGCTCAACCACATCCAGCCAGAACAGCAGCACGGATTCGGGCAAAAAAGGCGGAGTAAACGCAAATCAGTTTTACGTTGACTACAACAGCCCGGAATACAGCGATTACAGCGGCTATAACTACGGCGATGCCCAGTATAACGAACTGGTGCTGAAATTCGGGCCAAACTCGTTCCCTTCGGATAAAATTATGGCACCCGGCCGCAAAAGCGCAGACCAGCTTTACAAGTATTTTGCTTCTAAAAATCCAAACGGCGATTTGAAGCGCGCAAAAGAACTTGCAAAACTTTATGTTGAAGAATGTGCAATTGAAGGCGTAAACTCGGATCTGGCGTTTGTGCAGATGTGCCACGAAACAGGATTTTTGCGCTTTGGTAATCTTGTTACCCCGGACATGAACAATTTCTGCGGTTTGGGTTCTGTTTCCAAACAAAATCCCGGTTTAAGTTTCCCTAACGACAGAATGGGCGTACGCGCCCACGTACAGCACTTGCAGGCTTACGGCAGCAAAGCCCAGCTGAAGCAAACGCTGGTTGATCCGCGCTACAAATATGTAAATCCGCGCGGGAAAGCGCCAACCCTTGCAGGCTTAACCGGCGCATGGGCAGCAGATAAAAACTACGACAAAAAAATCTATACTTTTATGAAAGAACTGGCACATTTTTAATGCTGGCTTTATAAAAATATCAGTTTAAAACAAAAACGGCAGGTTTATAGAAGTGCGCTTCTTATAAGCCTGCCGTTTTTTTATTGAAATATAAGAATTTAAAAATACTGTGAATGTCGGTTTTTTAGGAATTGATAAATAAGAATCACTTATACAAATACAATTTTTGTAAAAACTAGGGGCTTTTGCCTGCACCAAGCAATAGATAGATACAAAGCAGACAGCAAAAGCATGTCATGATAATTTATTAGTACTCGGCTGCACGCAGTATTCATCATGCTGTGTGGCACATTGTCATGCTGAACTCGGTTCAGCATCCGATTTGTTACCCAAAAACAGATTCCGAACCTAATTCGCAATGACAAATATTTGAAACTCGAAGAGTGGGCAAAATATTCAAACCAGCTGAAAAGACGTGAGCTTTGGGAATGATTTCCAGTCTTCAGCCGGTTTGCAAAAATTGTCAGCCAATAATTGTTCCAACAAAAGGTTTGTCTTCAAGAATATTTTGAATATTTGCAATATTCTTTCCGCCGGCGCAAATAACCTGCAAACCAAGTTCCTGTGCGCGGCGGCTTGCAATAGGGTCAAACGGGCAGTTTTTACCCGGAACCCAGTCGTCGCCGACCATTTTTCTAAAATCAGCCCAGGACATAGCATCAACAGGTTTTGCGTCCGGGTTCTTTTTCGGGTCGTCGGTGTAAACTTTTTCAATATTTGAAAGGTTTACGACAGTTTTTGCGCCAAAACGTTCTGCCAGAAAAACTGCGTCAGTATCGGTAGAAAATCCGGGTTTCCAGCCGGCGGCAACCAGAATTTTACCGTCAAAACTGCTCACTTCCGAAGGATTGTAAACCACGTCATTTTTACACAAATCGCTGAAAATTGCCTTCAAAAGCTGGGCGTTCAATCTGGTTGCCATTATGCCAATCCAGTCTGCCTGATCTGCGTCTGCGCTGGCAACAGCCTTATATGCATTCTGGTAAGAACGTGCAGGTCCGCCGCCGCCAACTACCAAAATCAATTTACGGTCATCCGCCGCAGCAAGCCATTCGCGTACAAGTTTGCTGAAATTTGCTAAAAATTCTGTATCTGGCTTGTCTGGTGCAACAATAGAACCACCAACCGAAAGCACTTTTACCATAAAAATCTCCTTAAAATAAATTCAGCGTTTTAAACGTTGGTATATGCAATTTTAATTTAGTACACACCCGAAATTTTCGGGGTCGTCCAGTAAGAAGAATAGCTTTGTACTTTTTCAGAACTTTCTTCCCAAATGCTTTGCAGAGCAAAAGTTCTTGGTAAAAATACAATTTTGCTGTTTGCCATTGTAGGGCGAAGTTTATTCATTCCGCGGCTAAATGCAATGTGCTGGGCATCCAGATTGCCAAAATAAAAATCTTTTGGTTCTTCGCTTCGGCTAAAATTGAAACCGTCATATTTCAAACCGCTGCCCAAAGCAACATCTACCGGTACCCAGCCCAAATCTTCTATATAAAACTCGCACCACCAGTGCTGCTGGCTTTGCATGCTGTTATCAACCAGCACGCCGGCAACCGGCATTGCCGCCACGCCCAAATTGCGCAGCAAAGCACAGTACATTATTGCAAAATCGTAAGAATCGCCCCGGTGAACTTTAAGCAAATCGCCAAGCGGCGCATCGCCAGACCGAATTGTATCCAGAACCGAAAAGTTTTCGGTCATATAATCGTAAACAAGTTTTGCCAGCTGATACGGATTTTTTGTTTTACCGCCAATTTTCTGTGCCAGCGCCTTTATCTGGGCATCGTTACACGGCACAATTGAATCTTCCGTTAAATATGCATAATTGCGCTGCTTACAAATTGCAGAATACGCCGAAACATTTTGGGCATTTATCTGGGTTGTAACCCGATGTGTGCTTATTATAAAAGTATGGGCGGCACTAACATTCCCCTGTGCAAAATCTTTTGCCCCAAACTGGTGAACCATTGTACCAAACATATTTTTAATCGTAGGTTCAGGCGAAGATTCTGTAAGTTCAACAGTGCGCTGGCTGTCGCTTAATGCCGGCAAAGGAACCCTGAAAACCATAACGGCATCATCAGAATCAAAAACAACGTCTTTTATTTCTAAAGTAAAATCAACAACATAGGTTCGTTTTTCGCTGTAAGTTTTTTTACCGGCGTTTGATAAAATCGTCATCGGAAAATTGTTGCTTCTGCCCCGCTCGGTAACAACCCTGATAGAACCGGAAACTGCGCCGTCAGGCACGCGTACTTTTATTTTTTCTTCAGACCAGTATTCGTAATCGTTTTCACCGCAGGCAATGTATTCGCTGTTTTGTGCCGTTTCAGAATCCTGCCACGAAAACAAAACTTCCGCATTGCTGCGCATTGTACCAAAATTGCGGCCGTTAATAGTAACCAGCTTGCCTACGCTTTGAGATTTTTCATCGGTGCTGTAAATTACAGGCAATGCCGAAGCCGGGTCGCTGACAACTTTTACGGGAACAGCGGCTTTATTGGTAAAAATCTTTGCTTCGCTTCTGCCGCCGCGGGTAACAACAAAAACCAGTCCGTCTTTTACATTTTCCGGTAATTTTACGCGAATTCGTTCATCCGTCCATTCAAGACAGCTGGTTGCCGTTAAGCGCAAACCGCCAACTTCAACAAAACTGTCGTCCTGTTCAGTGCCAAAATTCTGACCATATATAACTAAAACATCCCCGGGATTGGCAATTTTGGGGGCAATAAGAGAAACTACAGGATTTTTGTGTGCAGAAAAAGTGAAAATAAGCATTAAAAAAAGCAGCACAGTGGCTGTTAAAGCCACAAGCACTGCTCTTAATGCGGGATATTTTCGCAATTTATACGAAAATGTTTTATTGCTCAACGATAGGTATCCACAGAATAAACGCCTGTTTGAACACCTTCAGCATTGATTAAAGGCAAGTCTGAAGCATCAGCAAAAGGCATTGCCTTTACGTCTGGCAATGTAACATTTATTACACTCTGGTTTGCAGAAAGTTCCGGCTTAAAAATATCAACCTTTGTAAGGTTAGATACATGCAAAGCAACTGGTGTTGTCTGTACAGCAGAAGTATTTGATGTATTAGAAACCTTTACGGCAGCAACATTCAGGCTCTGGTCAGCTGCAATACCGGCTTTGTCAATCAATTCTACAGAACGAGTAGGCGTAATGAGCGCAATATCTGCAATCTGCTGTTTTACCTGTGTGCGCACGTTTGCAGAAGGCAAAATTACAGCAGCTAAAAATGCAGCTGCGGCAGCATAAGGAATAACCTTGCGTGCAAAATCAACATGAATAACATTTGCTTTTTCAGTTGTTTTTGTATAGCGCAGGCGAGACTGCAAACGATCAAAACTTTCGTCCATCTGTTTCTGGCTGAGATTCATCTGTGCAGAATCAGCAGCAAAAGCATCGTGCATTGTCTGCAAATTATCCATAGTTTTTTTGCAATCGCTACAAGATTCAACGTGACTTTTTATTTCATCATACCAGGGTGAACCAATTTCACCATCAAAAAATGCAGATTGAAGCTCTAAATCAGGGCAAGTAGACATCTTCTTCTCCTATTATCTTCGATAATTGCTCTCGTGCTCTAAAAACGCGAACCTTAACATTTCCTTCTGTTATGCCAAGAACGCGACCAATCTCTTTATAGTTTAATTCCGCATATTCCCTCAAAACCAATACCATCTTTAAGTTTGGAGGAAGCTTTTCCAGTGCGGCTAAAACACGCTTTTGGGCATCGGTCTTTAAGTATTCTGTTTCACCAGAATCAACCTGACGCCTGTCTTCGTGAAGGGCTTTTTCATAAGCACGCCGTTCACGACCTTTGCGTTTTGCGTAATTCAAAGACGCATTTTTAACAACGCGGATAAGCCAGAACTTAGCGTCGTCTATGCTTGGAAACTCAAGGTTTTTCTCGTGCATTTTAATAAGAGAATCGTGCACCAAATCTTCTGCTGCTTCTTCATCTCCTACAACACGAAATGCAACCTTAAAAAGCACCTGCATCGTTGCGTCATAAATTTTCTTAAAGTCTGCTTCGTTTCCGGCGTGCAGTACATCGCCTTCTGAATCAGCCTTTTGATTATTAAACAAAGGTCTACCCCACTAGTTACAACAATTTGTTATTTTTTTTCACAACCACATTATGAACGTTTCCAAGTTGTTCCCTGTGGAGTATCTGTTAAGATAATACCTTTAGATGCCAATTGGTTACGGATTTCATCTGATTTTGCAAAATCTTTTGCTTTTTTTGCTGCATTTCTTTCTGCTATCAAAGCGTTTATTTCTTCAGCTTCAGGGTCGTCGGCGTGGTCATCTGCCGCAGAACCGGCATTCAGTTTTTCCTGTTCAGCCAAAGCCGCAAAACCGTTTTCAATTACGCTAAGGCTAAGAACTTTATCCATTTTGAAGATGGCACTTAAAGCATCGCCGGCTTTTACACCGCCCTTGCCGTTAGATTCTTTCTGCAATGCTGCCATTGCAACCGGCGTAGCAAGGTCGTTTTCCAAACCTTCGCGGAATTTAGCGTAATTTTCGCCTTCGTATGTATTTTTTCCAAGAATTTCAGCAAAATTTTCTTTTGTAAGACCAAGTTTTTCTTCGTTATTCGCTTTTGCAATAAGTTTTGCAATACGCTGACTCAAAGCCGCGCGACCGCTTTTTGCAGATTCCAGTGCGTCAAGAGAGAATACCAGCTGCTTGCGGTAATGTCCGCCCAAAAGGAAGAAACGGTAATCCAAAGGTTCAAAACCTTTATCTTTAAGAGAAAAGCCTTTTTCCGGCGGAAGAGTTGTTTGAAGCGTAATAAAATGTCCGCTTGATTTAGACATTTTTCCGCCTTCAAGAATAAGGAATTCGTTATGGAGCCAGTAATTAACCCATGGACCGGCTTTTTTATCTTCTTCCGTAAAACTGCCTTCACTCTGTGCAATTTCGTTTGTGTGGTGAACCGGCACGTGGTCAATGCCGCCGGTGTGAATGTCAAAGTGCTTTCCAAGATATTTCATGCTCATTGCAGAACATTCAATATGCCAGCCCGGATAGCCGCGTCCCCACGGAGAATCCCAGGTCATAGCCTGATCTTCAAACTTGGATTTTGTAAACCAGAGGACAAAGTCGCCGGGATTGCGTTTGTTTTCGTCTACGACAACAACCTTGCGTTTACCGGCACCGGCTTTAAGCTCATCAAGATTCAGGTTTGCAAGCTTGCCGTAATCTTCGTAGGTAGAAATATCGTAATAAAGATTTCCGCCAGCCATGTATGTGTGACCGTTTGCTTCAATCTGTTTAATCAAATCAATCATTTCCTGAATATGTTCAGTTGCCTTACATACAACATCAGGCGTGCGGATATTCAGCGCATCTATATCTTTCATGAATGCGTCTGTGTAGAATTTTGCAACTTCCAGAACCGACTGGTGGCGTTCTTCGGCAGTTTTAAGCATTTTATCCTTGCCGTCGTCGCTGTCACCGGTCAAATGTCCAACGTCCGTAATATTCATAACGTGCTTAATGTCGTAACCAAGCATCGCCAGAGTTTTATCAAGAATATCAAGGAAAACGTAAGCACGCAGGTTTCCTATATGAGCATAATTGTAAACAGTAGGACCGCAACCGTAAAATCCGACCTTTCCTTCGTTAATCGGAACAAAATCTTCCATTTTACGTCCCATTGTGTTGTACAATCTCAATCCCATAATATCCTCCAAAGGCAAATGCCTGCCAAAATTGAAACTTTCGGCACTTTTTTATAAAATCAAACTATGAATACTGTACGTAAATTACTTAAAAATTTCAACCAAAACATTGACTTAATTGAAAATGAAAGCCTTAGCCAGCACACAACATTTAAAGTTGGCGGCTGTGCAGATTTTTTTGCAGCACCGCATACTATAGAAGATTTTATACATTTTTCGGTATTTTTGGTGCAAAACAATATTCGTTTTTTTGTTTTAGGCGGCGGTTCTAACCTTGTTTTCAGCGACCAGGGCTTTAGAGGCGTAATTTTAAGTACAGAAAAACTAAACCAAATTGAAATTTTAGACGAAGCCGGCAATATTTGCAGCCCGGACGATTTGCAAAAAAAAGAAGAAGACGAAGGAAAAACATTTTACCTGCGCTGCGGCGCCGGCGTAAAAATGGCAGACCTTTCTGCATTTTGTGCAGACCACGCCCTAAAAGGTTTTGCGCCCTTTGCAGGGCTGCCGGGGACAGCTGGCGGCGCCTGTTTTATGAACGCCCGCTGTTACGGCAGCGAAGTTGCAGACCTTTTGCAGAATACAAAATATTTCGATTTTTCAACCCTTTCAATTAAAGAATACATTTTTTCGCCTGCCGACTGGGCTTATAAAGTTTCGCCTTTTCAGCAGAACGGCGGAATAATCTTGCAAAGCACATTTAAAGTTTGTACCGGCAAAAAAGCAGATATAATAGAAGAAAGTTGCAAAAATATTGAAGACCGCAAGCAGAAAGGGCATTTTTCCTACCCTTCTGCCGGCAGCGTTTTTAAGAATAACCGCAATTTCGGCATGCCTTCCGGCAAAATTATTGAAGAAGCGGGCTTAAAGGGCACCAGCATAGGCGCGGCACAAATTGCACCGTGGCACGGCAATTTTATAATCAACAACGGCGGCGCAAGCGCAAGCCAGATAAAAGAACTGGTAGATTTTACAAAGGCAAAAGTTGAAGAAAAAACAGGTTTTCAGCTTGAATGTGAAGTAATTTTTGTCGACAATTAAAAAGAGGGGCAAAATAACTGCCGCACACACCGGTTTAATTGGTAGAAAACCGCAAAAATGCGTTTTCTTGACAAATGAAAAAGTGCCCCTTATACTATTTTGATAAGGGGTTTTTCTTGCTTCAGTTATCATTTGTAAATTTCAGACGCGGCTCTTATATGCTTGTTGAAGGCAAGCCTGATTCTGATCATTTCTTCATCATTCAGAAAGGGCAAGCCCAGTGCGTACGCGAAATTGATTTCAATCCCACAGGCAAAAATAACATACTCGGTCCGGGAGACTTTGTTGGCGTTATTCCGTGTATGGCAAACCGCAACCAGATTGAATCCGTTGTTGCCCTTACCGATTTGGTTGCAATTTCTGTAAAACGCAGCCAGTACCCCGAACTTATTGCACAGAACACCGCAGTTGCCTTAAAAATTATCCGCGTATTTGCAGCAAGAATGCGCGAAATGAACGCAATGCTTTTAAAAATGGCACTAAAAGCTGCATCTAAAAGCACGGAAGACCAGCTTTTTGATGTTGCCGCGTTTTACGACGAACAGCGCAATATTGACATTGCGGTTTATGCCTACTATCAGTATTTGAAGGCACAGCCAAACGGCGAATTTGCACAGAAAGCCAAAAACCGCTTTATAACGCTTCAAAAACGTTCAAAAGCCGTTTACTTAGAGCCAAAAGCAGAAGACACACAGCGTTTTTATCCGATGGGAACAATGGTTTTTGCAGAAAACCAGAGCGGTCAGGATATGTTCATCATTCAAAGCGGTCAGATAAAAATTACCAAAATCATTGACGGCAAAGAAGTTCTGCTTGCAATGCTTAAAAGAGGCGATTTTTTTGGCGAAATGGCTTTGCTTGAAAATTTACCGCGTTCAGCTTCTGCAATTGCACATGACGACTGCCAGCTGATGGTTATAAACCGCAAAAACTTTGACCAGATGGTTTCTACTCAGGCACAGATGATTTCGCGCCTGACAAATACTCTGGCGGAACGTTTGTGGTCGATGTACCGGCAGGTTTCTAACACGCTTATTACCGACAATATGGGCAAACTTTTTGATATGCTTGGCTTGCAGATTGAAAAGGCGCGTATTGGTTCAGAAAATGCCACAGCAAAATTATCTTATACGCTTAACATTTCGCCACAGGAACTGGCAAATATGTGCGCAATTCCGCCTTCTGAACAGTACACAGCGATTAAAAACTTTCTGTCAAACAAAGCCGTTCGTCAGGAAGGAAACAAACTGTATGTGCCGGATGTTGTAGAAATAATGAAAATTTCTGCCTATTACCGCAAGCAGAAACCTAAAAAAGCAGAATAATCTGAATTGGTTCCATAATTTGGAACCAATTTTTTTGAAGATTTCACCTTAACTAACCGATACACAGAGTATGGAATTCCGTAATTTTTTAGCCGCTGCCTTGCTTTTATGCGCAGCATTCAGCTTAAATGCCCAAAATATTAAAATTGATGCTGATGCCGGCATTGACGAAAACGGCGCCCACGCTTCAATTTCAATTTCTACAGGCGGCAAGCCTTCCAATAATTCTCAGGCAAAACAGCCACTGCCGTTTCCAAAAGAATACCGCGGCGTGCAGCTTGGCATGCAGATTGACGATGTTAAACAGAAATTAAAAGAAGATTCTCTTTACGGGTACCGCGGTGAACGCGATGTTTCGTTGCTGCCGACCGAAAACCGCGTTTTAATTGAAAGCGCCGGCGATTCTTTTTTAAGCCGCAGCTGGTTCCAGTTTTATGACGAAAAGCTTTACACCATGACTTTTAAGCTTGACGAAGACCGCGTTGACTTTTATTCGCTTTTTTCTTCACTGCAGGAAAAATACGGCGAACCGACGAGCCTTGACCCTGAAAAAATTGTCTGGAAAGACGACACCGTAACATTAAGTCTGGAACGTCCGCTGGTGTTAAAATACATCGATACGCAGGTTTTTGACGAAATAAAGAAAACTTCCAGCGTTAAAAAGACTACGGAAGAAGTTACGCGCAAAGGATTTTTGGACAGTTTATGAAAACTAAATCGCTGCGGATAGTTTGTGCCGTTTTGATGCTGTGCGGGTTTGCCCTGCTTTCGTGCCAAAGCAAAAACCCGGTAGAAACTTTAACAATAAGCAGAATAACAAGCGGCGGCGAGCAGATTAGCCTTAGATGCGAGCTTGCACTTACCAGCGAAAGCCAGCAGAAAGGTTTCATGAACCGCAAAAATATTCCTGCTGGCACCGGCATGCTGTTTGTTTTTAGCCGCGACCAGATGCTGCACTTTTGGATGAAAAACACTCCAACCGCCCTTTCTATTGCATATATTGATTCTAAAGGCGTTATAAAAGAAATACACGATTTAACGCCGTACAGCGAAGCCACGGTTAGCAGTTTAAGGTCTTTACGGTTTGCGCTGGAAGTACCGCAAGGCTGGTTTAAGGATAATAATATTCAGGCTGGCGACTGTATTTCAATTTCGCCGGTTGTTGCTAAAGCCGCAAATATTGCATATTAGTTCTCTAGTGCTATTTTCCTTTTGCTTAGTGTACGTTATTGACTTCAGTAATGTACACTATTGTCTTATCTAACGTACACTATAAGCTTCAATAATGTACGTTATGCACTTCCATAACGTACATTATTCAATCCCAGAACAATACTACAGACCAAAATATTAATAGGT
>JAKSTR010000050.1 GCA_024402495.1 Treponemataceae bacterium | reverse complement strand
GAAATAGCTTTCTTGATTGGAGTAACTTTGAAATATTCAGGATGTGCAGGTGCAAAATCTTTCAGGTCAGAATCTGAAAATTCAGGAATATCATCATCATAGGTTACTGGAAGTGCTGCAATTTCCTTAAGTCTTTCATCTGTTAATTTGTTTGATGTAGCCATTGTAAACCTCCTGCAATTTTGGTTTTGCTTTTCTAGCAGATATAATTCTGGTTCTTCCGTCACGATCTGTATGACTTGCTGCAATTATTACGATTCCACGAATGCAACCAACACTGAAATATCTTTCTGAATGAAATTATAAATCAGATGAAGTAAAAAAGGTTTGAATCTTAATCTCTGGAGTATATACACGATATCCTCCACGTTCTGTTGATAATTCATTAAAATTAACCCAGCCCCATGAATTTTCAAAACTTGTATAAATCCAAACTTTATTATTTATTTCAAGTAATTCATGACTTTTTAGCCAAACAGAATTCTCAGGAACAAAATAATCTTCTCCATTATCATCAATATACTTATTAAAAGTCATATGAGCCTGAATAATAACTTCACTATTTTCATTTGGTTCTTTATATAAATTCACGTTTCCAGAAATTTTCCCAGAAACTTCAATATTCCTTACTGGGACTTTTTTATTTTCTATATCCTTATAATACAAAATGGAATAAAAATCATAAGTAGAATATGGATTATTTGAATTGTCATTTGATATAAAAATCCAACCTGTAATATTATTAAAAGTGATTTCTTCCCAGATTTCGATTTTATCTTTAGATTCCTTAGTCAGCACTTTGTTGATTAAAATATTATCACCTGTCTCTATATATCCTATAGTTTTTGCATCCAAATCATAAGTTTGTTTAATAGGTATAGTTTGGCGTTGTTTTAAATTAATATTGTAAATATTCTGTTTATGCTTTCTAATAAGTATTCTTTGAATTTTATTTTCGAAGTCAGAAAGAATAGTTCCATTATCATCATTGTAATCTGGTGCTTCCTTAAAATATTCAGAATATACATAAGCCATTTTATTGATTTTAGGAACATAACAATAAAGCCAACTATTCGAACTTTTATTTTTGTTTACATAAATTATTTCAGATTCATTTAATTGCCCGAGAATTTCGCTCTTAGTATTTGGTGCTAATCTAATATTTATTCTATTATCAATTGCTCGAAAGCAGAAATTACATTCATTATTAAAACGTAATTCTTGTGCATATAAATTTAGACTAATAATATATATAATAATTAATAAAAATATTTTCCTCATATAAAATCTCTACACATAAGAATTTTTACTTGCATTTATTTTTTTTCATTTTTTCGGAATTGTATACTTTTCCATTGGTTCTATAGTTATTATTTTGTAATCAGATGCTCCTTGTCTATTAGAGTCAAGCGAATCAAGAGATAATGTAATATTATTCTCTTTTTTTATGGAAGTATAATGTGTATATACTATTCCATTTATTTCTTTCTCATTTTTGATAATTCCAACAGAATAATTTGATGAATTAAATTCAGATTCATTTAAAATTGATTGACTATAATCAGGCTTCGGATAGACAAAAGAATAATATTTATCATTATCTAGATTCTTAGAAAGAATTGTACTCATTTTATTTAAATCAATTGGAGACCCATCTGAATCTATATATTGATTATCTTTCCATTCTTGTACTGACTTATCTAAAACTGAACCTGATACATCTTGTTCTGAGGCATATATATTAATCAAAGAACATGTTTTGCAGGATTTTGAACCATCTTCTGATGTAAAACCATAAATCTTATCAAAATCATTTTGATTAATTAAATTATTCGAATTATATATTCTATCTCCAGTCTAGTCCGGGGCTGCGTGTCAATTCATATCAAATGTCAGCAATCGCTGTGCGAATCAGTTTAAAAACATATATTCGTTAAAATACAGGTTTTCAATCTGACCAAGCATTAAAGCGGCGTTTATGTTTACTATCAATTCCTGCTTTACGGCGTTTTCGCCCATGTTTATAAGCTCGTCTTTGGAATGCAGGGCGAAATATTCCAGAATTATGCTGCGCATCTGGCGCTTTTTCTGCACGATTTCTTCAAAAAAAGCCGAATCGTTTACCGGATATGTAAAATACGGCGTAATCACCAGCGAAATTGCAGGTACATCGGAAGTAATTGCGCGCAGACGTCCAATGTCTTCGTAAACGCCAAAAGAATTTTTAGCTTTTTTTTCTATATTAGTGGGCGCCGGATCTGCCTTGCGCAAGCCTTCGCCAACACGTTCCGGGTGCGCCGTAATGCTGTAGGCGCTTACAAAAATTGTGCCAACCAGAATTACGCCAATAAGAACAAGAAGGATTTTCTGAAAGGGGCTGAAAACAAACAAAACTCGACTTTTCATGGCTTCATTTTAGCAAAATACCCCAAATGTACGCAACCGCACAAACTGTTTTACGCCTTTTTTGCCATAGAGAAATTTTGACCCTTTGCCGAATATTTAAACAACAGAAAGTTTGAAAAAGGATTTGCTTTGACCGCCGGTAAAAGATTCATCATATATTTTGCAATTGCAGCCGCTGCCTGTGCCACCGTTCATTTTGTGGCAAACGAAAGCATTTTAAACCTTGTACAGCAGAAAATTTACCAGCCCGCCGCCATTAAAAAACTGGAAGAACGCACGGATTCCTTTACAAATACCGTAAGCCAGTACATAAACCGGCAGGATTCACTTTTTACGCTTTTTTCCGGCAACAGCGTAATACGCAACAGCAGCAAAACGAACCTTACGGAAGAAGAAATTTCAGAACGTTCGCATTTTTCAGCTTCGCTTCTTGCCGAAACGCCGGGCTTAAAGGGCATAAGAATTATAAATGCCAACGGCAAGCAGCTTTTTTACAGCACTTTTTCGGAAGATTTTACAACCCACGAAGTCGGCGCAATAAAATACACAAATTATCCCAAAAACACGGTTCCTTACAGCATAATTGCCGCACAGGCAGGCGAAAAAGGCAAATTAACCCCGGATCTGGAACAAAAGCGCCTTATTTTTTCGTATCCGTTTTACGATGCCGACCTTGAATACCGCGGCACAATCGCCTTTTATGTAGACGCGGCAAACGCCCTGCGCTACCTTATTCCAACCGACCGTCTGGGCAGCAAGACAGAAATCGTTCTTTGCAATGCCGGTAATTCCGGGCTGCCGTTCGGTCTGCTTTTTTCCGTGCCGCAAAGCGCCAAAGACCTTTGCACAAATGCCGCAATTGAAAGCTGGGAAAAACCGGGCGAAAAAATTGAAAACGTAAAAGTTGGCAGCGGCAATAATTTCTGGGTAATTTTCAGCAAAAAATGCGAAGATTTGGGCTTTGTTTCTATGGTTTACCCGGAAGAATCTCTGGAAATGCCGCAGAAAAGCCAGCAGTACATTATCTGGGCAACAATGTTTTTTATCTGCTTTGTTACCTTTATCTGCTGGGCGGCAAAAACCGAAACCGAACGCAAAAAGACCAAGCTTCTGGAAGAAGACGTTGCAAGCAAGAAGAAAGTTGAAAAAATTGCCTCTACGCCGATGGCAGAAGCTTTAAGGCAGCAGGAAAAACTGCGGAAAAGTCAGGATTTTGCGTGGAACAACGGCGAAACAAGCGAAAATACTGCCGAAAAAACAGAAACAGACGCAATTCCAGGCGAAGAAACAGAAGAAGCCAGCCGCGGTCTTTTGCACAAGGCAGAAAAAAGAAACGAAAACACCGCCGGAGAACAGGCTGAAAAGCCGCTGAAATTTAAGCAGGCGCTTACCCCGAATTTTGACCTTGCAAAACCGGCAGAAACCGAAAGCACAGCCGGCAAAACAGAAAATACCGAAAATCTGTCCGGCGGCGCACAAAACGAAAACACTGAAAACATGGAAAATATTGCAAATACAGAAAAAAACGCCGCACAAAAAGCAAAAGAAGAAAAGCTTTTGAAAAAACAGCAGGCAAAACAGGCAAAAATTGCCGCAAAACTGAAGAAAAAACAGGACAAGGCGCAAGAAAAAGCCCAAAAAGAAGTTGCAAAACTTGCCGCAATTGAAGCAAAAAAACAGGCAAAACAGCAGCCAAAAACAGAAAAAGCAATAAAAACCACCGTATCAGAAGAAAAAACAAATATTGCGGCAGCCGGAAAAGAAAAACCGGCGGCACAAAATGCAGCAGCCACAATTGCAGAAGATAAAAAAGAAAACGCCAAATCTGCGCAAACTGAACAAACTGCGCCATCCGTGCCAGACATGGAAGAAACTGCAAAAACTGCCCGGTCTGAACAAGATGCGCCAGCCGCCAAGATTGCAGAAACAGCCGCCGGTACGGCAAATACAGAAAATATTATAAACACTCCAGATACCGGCGCAGACACTACCCTGCCCCAAACCGCAGAACCGGAAATTCCTGCACACAGCGCCCCGGCAGAACCAGCGCCGGTAAACGCGCCAGTTATCGGCAACATTTTTGAATATTCTGATAATTATTCCGAAGAAGAAGGCTTTACGGAAATTGCCGATTACGTTTTGGACGACGAAGACCTTGAAGTTTATAAAAATCTTGAAGAACCTGTAATTGCAGCCCCGGCGGAAAATGAAAAACCGGCGGCACAAGCAGAAAACGCCAAAATTGAAGAAGAAGCCGGTAAAACTGCGCAGGAAGATACAGCCGAAGAAGCCGCAGAAACTGCCGCCGATATTGCAGATACAGAAATAGAAATTGACGACGATTTTGACGACATTGTTCTTGATGATATAAGTCTGGACGATTTTGAAAACGACGGCGAAACCCTAACTGCGCCAGCCGCAGAACAGCCGGCAGAAAACGCAGAAAAACAGAATAATATAGAAGAAAAACTTCAAAATCCGGCAGAACAGGCAGGCGCAGCTTCTGCCCAGCCGCAGAACGAAAAAATTGCAGAACCGGCGGCAGAACAGCAGACAGAGCCGAAACTTGGCAAACCTATTCAGCCTGCAAAAAGCCATCTGGCAAGCCTGTTTAAGGAACGCATGGAACAGAACAGCGCAAATCCTGGCATAAGCGCCCTTCAAACCAGCGCCGCCGAAGAACCTTTGACCAATGCCCTGTTCACTTTGGATCTTTCAAAAAACAGCGAAAAAAATTACAAATTTGACAATAATTCTCTTAGCTTTGCACAAAAAAATGACGAACATTTAGTACGTGCTAAGCAGCAAAGTATGGCTGCAGCCGGCAAGAAAAAAGGAGATTTACCAGTGCAAGTTACAGAAGCTGTAATGGACAGAGTTGAAGTTCAGGATGAAGATTATATTGAAGAATTAGAGCCTTTGGCAGAAGGCGAAGTATATACAAGCATTTTTACAGTTGGCAGCGGAATGCCGCTTTTTCAGTTTGGAACAAGCCAGCGCGCAAAAACAGGCCGTTCCAACTATGCCGAAGCTTTTGAACAGGCAAGCCGCACATTAAAAATGGCAGCCTACAACG
Source organism: Treponemataceae bacterium (assembly GCA_024402495.1). Classification (GTDB taxonomy): domain Bacteria; phylum Spirochaetota; class Spirochaetia; order Treponematales; family Treponemataceae; genus UBA1240. Next base: position 12,918 of record JAKSTR010000050.1, on the reverse strand, counting down.
AAGCCGTACCGGATACCATTAAAGAAAGCAACGGAATTTTTATGATTAACGGCATTGACGAAACCATGCCGGTAAAAATTAACTATGATTTTAAACGCCTTGTTGATTCGGTATTAAACGTATAAATATGACACATACAGCAAAACTTACAGTTCGTTCCTACGAATGCGACAGTTACAGTCACGTAAACAACGCAAACTACTTAAACTACCTTGAATATGCCCGCATGGAATATCTGAACGCCATCGGCTTTGACTATAAAGGCATGGTTGAAGAAGGTTATTATCTTTACGTTACCCACATTGACATTTACTACAAGGCTTCGGCTTTGCTGGGTGACGAACTTTCCATTCAGGTAATTCCGGTAAAAATGGGCGCAGTCAGCGGCACTTTTCACCAGATTGTTGCAAAAGCCGACGGTACCGTTTGTGCCGAAGCCGACGTAAGCTGGGCAAGCGTAAACGCCCAAACCGGCAGACCTTGCAAGCTGCCTGCAAAATTCATGGTAGAAGGCTTGCAGCCCGAAACAAACTGAAAATATTTTAATTTTTTACATATATTTTACGCCCGCAGTTTTGCAAAAACAAATCTGTGGGCGTATAATTTTTAAAGACAATCATTTTTCACTAAAAAACACACTAAAATTTACCCGAAAAGGAAGGCACAAAATGAATCCGCACAAAAAAACTTTTTACAGAAATCAGGCAGCAAAAATAATTGATAAATTAAAACTGCGCAGCATGGAAGGTTTTTACTGCGACAATATTGAAGAAGCAAAGGCAAAAATTCTTGAGCTTATCGGAACAAGCCCCAAAACTGTCGGTTACGGCGGTTCCATGACAATTGACGAAAGTCTGGTAAAGGCTGAAATTGTTGCGAAAGGTCACAATCTTATTAACCGCGAAGAACTTGGCAAAACTCCGGCAGGCATTGAAGAATGCAACGCAAAAATGATAAACGCCGATACTTTTTTGATGAGTACCAACGCCATAACATTAGACGGCGAACTTATAAACATAGACAAACGCGGCAACCGCATCTGCTATTTAATTTACGGACCAAAGCAGGTAATTATTGTTGCCGGAATGAATAAAGTTGTAAGCAGTGTTGAAGACGGCATTAAACGCGTGCGCAATTTTGCAACGCCGCCAAACGCCGTTCGCCTTAACATGAATACGCCGTGTTCCAAAACCGGGCGCTGCGCCGACTGCGTAAACGATTCGCTTTGTGCACAGGTTTTGGTTACCAGAACCAGCTGCGTGCCGTCGCGAATAAAAGTTATTCTGGTTGGCGAAGAACTGGGATACTAAGATACGCGTTTTTTATTTTTCGGTTTTGCCCTGCACGCACCTTGCCTGCGCCCTGCACTGCAAAGCCGAAAATTGATTCAGCATGACAAGACATAAAACATCCGTTCCGTTACGGGCTTTTTAAGCCTTCATCTTTCAAGTTTTTGCCATAATTTTTTACAAAATGAATTTCGTGCTTGCACTAAACACCCCAATTTAGTTATAATTCTGCAATTACACTTTTGCAAAAGCGAAAGCCTTAAAGCGTATTCAATATTTTCAAATATAAATAGGAGAAATTATGGCTTATTTTTTTGAAGAACCCTCGCACACATTCAGCGAGTATCTTTTGGTTCCCGGTTACTCTTCAGCCGACTGTATTCCGGCAAATGTAAATTTGCAGACACCTGTTGTAAAGTTCAAAAAAGGCGAAAAACCTGCCCTTTCAATGAATATTCCTTTAGTTTCTGCTGTAATGCAGTCTGTTTCTGACGACAAACTTGCAATTGCCCTGGCAAAAGAAGGCGGAATTTCTTTCATTTACGGTTCACAGACAATTGAAAATCAGGCTGCAATGGTTGCCCGCGTAAAAGGCTACAAAGCCGGTTTTGTAACTTCGGATTCAAACGTAAGCCCGAATTCTACTTTACAGGATGTTTTAAATCTTAAAGAAAAAACAGGACATTCAACAATTGCCGTAACCCAGGACGGTACGCCGAACAGCAAGCTTGAAGGCATTATCACCAGCCGCGATTTCCGCGTTGGTCATGCCGATATGAACGCTAAAGTTTCTGAATACATGACACCGTTTGCCGAACTTATTACCGGCAAAGACGGAATTACCCTTTCTGAAGCAAACGAACTTATCTGGAAGCACAAGCTTAATTCTTTGCCGATTATTGACGAAGCCGGCAAGCTGAAATACATGGTTTTCCGCAAGGATTACGCAAGCCACGAAGAACATCCGCTGGAATTGCTGGACAGCCAGCACCGCTATATTGTTGGCGCAGGCATTAACACCCGCGACTACATGGAACGCGTACCGGCTTTGCTGGAAGCTGGCGTTGACATTATGACGCTGGACTCTTCTGAAGGTTTTACAGAATGGCAGCGCCGGGCTTTGCAGGACATTCATGCAAAATGGCCGAATGCAAAAGTTGGTGCCGGTAACGTTGTAGATGCTGACGGATTCAAATTCCTTGCCGACGCCGGCGCAGACTTTGTAAAAATCGGTATCGGCGGCGGTTCTATCTGTATTACCCGCGAACAGAAAGGTATCGGCCGCGGTCAGGCAACGGCAACAATTGAAGTTGCAAAAGCCCGCGACGAATATTATGCCAAAACCGGCATTTACATCCCGATCTGTTCAGACGGCGGTATTGTTCACGATTACCACATGACTCTTGCCCTTGCAATGGGTGCAGATTTTGTAATGCTTGGCCGCTATTTTGCGCGTTTTGACGAAAGCCCTACAAATAAACTGATTGTAAACGGCAACTACGTAAAAGAATACTGGGGCGAAGGTTCTAACCGCGCACGCAACTGGCAGCGCTACGATATGGGCGGTGCTTCTAAACTTTCTTTTGAAGAAGGCGTAGATTCTTACGTTCCTTATGCCGGAAGCCTGCACGACAACGTTTCCATGAGTATGAGCAAAATCCGCCATACTATGTGCAACTGCGGTGCCGTTACAATTCCGGAATTGCAGGAAAAAGCAAAAATTACATTGGTTTCGCAGGCTTCCATCAACGAAGGCAGTGCACACGATGTTATTGTCCGCAATACCAGCTTGCGTGCTGAATAAGCGCAGAATAAATAATTTTTTTTATTGAATCATGAGAAAAGGGGCGTTATCGCCCCTTTCGTGTTTTATAAAATCTGGAACCGTACTGTTCAAATTTACATTAATACCGTAAATGAATTGCATTTTAAGTATTTTTGGGGGCCGCGCAATACAAAGGAAAAATACTATATTGCGCGGAAAATATGGTGAAAGGTTTTATTTCTGCAGCTGGTAAGCGTAGGCAAAGTTTATTGGCGGACACGTTACCGAAATATAGGTTAAGCTTTTGCTTGTGTGGTTTTTAATGCCGTGAACGTCTTTATCTTCAAACCGTACAACATCGCCGGGCAAAAAAAGCTGTTCCTTATCGTCTGCAAGCAGCAAACAGCCCTCGCCGTCCATGCAAATCCAAATCTGCTCGGAAGCATCGTGGCTGTGGCGCGGCTGGCTTTCGCCGGCTTCAACCGTAACCTGCGTAATTGTTACGCGCCTGGAAGAACTGTTTTCTGGGTTCAGCAATTGTCTGGAAACCACGCCCGGATTAACAAACGCCTTGATTTCGTCTTTCTTTATAAACTCCATAATTTTCTCCTTTCCCAAAACTGAAAAAAAAATAAAAAGTGCATTCAACTAAACCGAAAAATTGACAGAATTCCGCTTTATTTAACAGAATTCAGTATTTTTCTGTAATATTCGTAATTTGCTTCGTAAATATCCTTAAAAGTAGAAAAATTTATAACTTTTCCGTTCTTAATCTGAAACTGCATATAACTGACAAAATTATTTTCATCATAAACATCAAAACTCACAAAAAGCCCATCCTTATTTTTTTCTGCATAAATAGTGTCCGGTTTAATCGCTTGTGTTGAAAGAACAGAAAGTTTTCCAAGACTAAGCTGGTCTTCTTCGTTATTCAGCGGAAAAATATTTGCAAAATCTTCAATCATAATTTGGGAATCGCGAACAGACGAAAGAGACAGCCAATAACCCGGCTGCCCTTCAGAATCATTCGACTGCCAGTTTTCATCCAAAGTTGCTTTCATTTTATTCATCGTAACTTTTCTGGTCTTTTTATTCGGAATTGATAAATCTGCCTGCCGGTCAGCCGGCGTAAAATCTCTGGGCATCAATTTCAAAAAATCAGCAACTTCAGAATCATTCTTTATCAAGCCCCATCGGTTCAGAAAATAACCTTTATCATTGTCTGCGCCCTTTTCGGTAATAGAAACAAAACCGAAGCCCGGAATCAATTTCCCAAAATTGTAAACAAGAACATAATTATCCCATTCATCGTCAAAACCTTTAACTTCGCAGGTAATTTCGTCTTTGCAAATGCTGTGAAAAGCTAAAAAATTCAGAATATCAGGAATTGTCTGAAAAAAAGTATATTCTTCTTTTTCAAGATGACCGCTTACGTTTGCAATTTTTGCTTCGCCGGTTTCATCAACATAAACCGTTATAACCAAATTGCGTTCTTCCATCGTATCAAGGTCTACAGACCTGTGGATAATTACAGTATTTTCTTCGTCAGAAGCAAACAGAAAACCTCTGTAAAAATTCATCTGACCTCGCCGGTCTAAATAATAGACATATTCGCCGCCACGCACAAAATCCAAAGGCTTTGCAAACAAAGCCATGCATCCTGCGGCAAGCAATGCCAGCAAAGCAAACGTTCTTTTCATTTCAACAAATCCTTTTTTTATAAATTTATTGAATAATTATACAGAAGCATAAATTTAAAATAAAGAATGAAAAAAGTGCATTCAACAAAACGGAAGATGAAGCAAAATTAAAAGACAAAACTTCATAAATTTTCTATAATATTCATAAATATTCACAACTTTTCAAATAACAGAGGTTACTATGGCACTTACTAGCGTTTCGCCGGTTGACGGTCGTTACGAAGGAAAAACAAAATGTTTGCAGGGCTATTTTTCAGAAATGGCTTTGATGAAATACCGCATTTACACAGAAATCAATTACCTGATTAAGCTGCTCGAAACTCCGATGCTGAAAGAAAGGGTTAAAGAGCCTGTTGATGCAGACAAACTCCGTTCGATTATCGACATTTCAATTGAAGATGCCGAAATCATCAAGGCATTTGAAACCAAAGGATACGATGGCACACCTGCTACAAACCACGACGTAAAAGCCATTGAATATTTTATTAAACGCAAAATTAAAGAAATGGGCATGGAAAACATTCTGGAATACGTTCACTTTGCCCTTACTTCGGAAGACATTAACAACATCAGCTACGGTCTTATGATTCGCGATGCCGTAAACGAAGTTGTAATTCCTGAAATATTAAAGATTTACGACAGTCTTTACATGCTTGCCGTTGAACACAAAGACCTTTCCATGCTTGCCCGCACCCACGGGCAGCCTGCAACGCCAACAACTTTCGGCAAAGAAATTCTGGTATTTGTAAACCGTATGCGCGAAGAACTTGTTCAGCTTGGAAACATCGACATTCTTCTTAAACTGAACGGCGCAACCGGCGGATTTAACGCACACAATTTCGTTTTCCCGGAATTTGACTGGATTAACTTCAGCCACGAACTTATCAATTCTTTTAACGATGAAATTACGCCATTGGACAACATTTACATGAGCGTTAAGCCGCTTAAAGTGCGCTTTAACCCGATTACCGCGCAGATTGAACCGCACGATTCTTACCTGCGCGTATTTGACGGCGTAAAACGCATCAACAATATTCTTATTGACTTTGCGATGGATACCTGGCGCTATATTTCTGACGGCTGGATTAAACAGCGCGCCGTTGCAGGTGAAATCGGTTCTTCTGCAATGCCACACAAAGTTAACCCTATCGATTTTGAAAACGCCGAAGGTAACTTTGGTTTTGCAAACAGCATGTTTGAATTTTTTGTGCGCAAGCTTTGCATCAGCCGCCTTCAGCGCGACCTTACAGACAGCACAGTTGAACGCAACATGGGCGTTGCCTTTGCGCACAGCATGATTGGTTACGCAAGTCTGGAAAAAGGCTTAGGTAAAATCGAAGTTAATGCAGAAAAAATTACAGAAGCACTTGAAACAACACCGGAAGTTCTTGCCGAAGCTTACCAGAATCTGCTCCGCATGAGCGGCGTAGACAAGCCTTACGAAAGATTAAAGGAAATTACCCGCGGAAAGAAAGTTTTCATCGAAGATTTCCACAATCTTGCCCGCAACCTTGAAGTAAGCGACGATGTAAAAGAAAGGCTTCTTGCGGCAACACCGCTTACATACACAGGCTTAAGCGGAAAAATTGTAGAACAGTTTGACGCAAAAATTAACTGACAGAATCAGCCCGGTATTTTACCGGGTACGTTCATAAAAAAGCAGACACATACCGTGCCTGCTTTTTTTGTAAATGGCAATTTTATAAAAACGAAAACCAGCCCGAATGGCGAGATTGAAATTTATAAGACCGAATCTTTATAAACTTTTTATGGCTGTCTGTAAAAACAAATGCCGTTTAGCTAAACTAATTGCAATAATTAACTTCGCTAAACGGCATTTTTATCAATTGCAAACCGAATGTGATGGGCACGGCACGCAGACCAAAAAGGTCAAAGTTTTATAAAAGAAAGAATTCCTTTTTGCACAGCCCCACTAACCCGCCGTACAAAATCAGCATTCAAAATATCATTTTTTTTCAGCAATTCGGCACTAGCCAAACCGTTTTATAATTATGCCATAACGGCATATAATTTTCAATGCTATCGGCAAAATAAAAGAAAAAATTAGCAAAATATTGAAAAATAATGAACATATCGCAATCTTTTATAAAATCCCGGCGCAGCAACAAATTCCAAAACCCGAATCACGCAAAAAAAAGACCGCAAATATTTCTGCGGTCTTTCAGTTTTCATTTTTTCAGTTTTTGCTAGTTGGCAAGACCTATTGCGTCAATGTTGGCTTTGCCGCCGGGTACAAACGGCAATACGTTAAAGTTTTGGGCAACCGGAATGCGCACAAAGCGCGGGCCTTTTCCGCTTAAAGCTTCGGTCATAATTGAATCAAACTGGCTGAAATCGGTCAAATCGTAAGACTTAATATTAAAGCCCTGTGCAATTTTTACCAGATCCGGGTTTTTGTCGTAAATTGAAGCCGAATAATTCTGGTTAAACAGCATTTCCTGCTGCTGGCGAACCATGCCAAGACACTGGTTGTCAAAAACAATAACCGTAACGTTCAAATCAAGCTCTGCCAAAGTGGCAAGTTCCTGCACGTTCATCATAATTGAACCGTCGCCGCTGAAGCAGATTACGCGCTTGTTTGGGCAGGTAAAAGCCGCGCCGTTTGCAGCAGGCAGACCAAAGCCCATTGTGCCCAAACTGCCGGAAGTAAGCAGCTGGCGCGGAAACTTAATTGGGAAACACTGTGCCGTAAACATCTGGTGCTGACCAACATCGGTTGCAACATAAGGCAGGTCGCCGCCGTTGGCTTTTACAAAAAGTTCTTCAATGCGCGGCATAAACTGATTTGGATGCACAGGGTCGCTGGTATAAACGCCTTTCATCGGCTTTTTAAATTCTTCAATTGCGCCCGGCCAATATTTGCGGTTGTTTTCTCCGGCAGCCTTGCATTTTTCGCCTGCAAAAGCACTGCAAAGCACCTTCAAAGCGTCGGCAGCGTCGGCGGCAATTGCAACGGAGCTTTGATAGATTTTGTTGATTTCTGCGGCATCAATGTCAATATGAATGATTTTTGCATTCGGGCAGAATTTTGCAACCAGACCGGTAGCGCGGTCGTCAAAACGTACACCAACCGCCAAAATCAGGGTAGATTCGTACATTACGCGGTTGGCGGTGTAAGAACCGTGCATGCCAACCATGCCGCAAAACAGCGGATTTGAAGCATTGCCAACGCTTAAGCCCATCAGCGAGGTACAAACCGGCAAGGCAAAATCTTTTGACAGTTTTTCTATTAATTGGGGCGCACCTTTTGAATATACTGCACCGCCGCCGCAGAAAATTACGGTTTTATTTGAATTTGCAAAAAGTTCCGCCGATTGTTCTGCAAGTTCGTTCATATTTTGCGGCATCGGGAACGGTTTGCATTCTTCCATTTTCGGCCAGTCGCTGAAAGTGCAAACTTCATTCTGAACGTCACGCGGCACATCGATTAAAACCGGACCCGGACGACCGCTTTCTGCAATTTCAAAAGCTTTCGGCAAAACTTCCAATAATTCTTCTGCCGATTTTACCATAACGCTGTGCTTGCAAATTGGCATTGAAAGCCCGAAAGTATCGGTTTCCTGAAAAGCGTCGGTTCCGATTGCCGAACGGTTTACCTGACCGGTAATTGCAACTAAAGGAATTGAGTCCGAGCGGGCATCGGCGATTGCGGTAAGAAGGTTCATTGCGCCCGGGCCGCTGGTGGCAAGGCAAACACCGGCTTTTCCGGTAATGCGGGCTTCGCCCTGTGCCATAAAACCGCCAGCCTGTTCCTGGCGCACCAAAATATGGCGAATTTTGCTTCGGGCAAGTTCATCATAAAGGGGCAAAATCATTCCCCCGGGAATGCCGTACACGGTTTTTACGCCCCGGCGTTCCAAAATACCGGTAATTATCTGCGCACCAGTTGCAGTAATCATTTTAAACTCCTATTTAATGGAAAAGAAATGTAAAATCGTTCAAACAAAAGCCGATTTTTGCAAAAAAAAGACCCTCCGGCGTACGCGGAAGGTCTTTCCTTTATGCTTGCGCCGACACTATGCCCCCATGTTGAAAAGCAAAGCGACGACAGCAAATGTAAAAACTGGGTTTGTAATAAGCAATTTGTTCAATTTTTTTTCCGTAATTTGCATTTTTAACAGAAATTATTGTTAAAGTGGCTAAATTTTAACCCGTAAACGGCTGGTTGTCAATATTCCTGTAAATAAGGCAACTGTAAAAAAAAACCGGTTTCTTGTATTGCAAAGGCTTTTACTGCATGATATAACAGATAAAAACCAGCAGTTTTACGGCAAAAAGAAGCAAAAAACTGCATTTTTCATTCACTTAACAGGAGCTGACTATGGCTATTTGTCTTAACGGAACATGGAAACTTTCGTCGCTTGACGGAAAATATGAAAATATACCTTTTGAAATGCCCGGCGACATTCATTCTGCGCTGATAAAGGCAAAAATTATTGACGACCCGTATTTTGGCACAAACGAAAAAGACCAGCTTTGGGTTGGTCAAAGCGACTGGTGTGCCGTCACAACTTTCAGCGTCAGCCAAAGTTTTTTGAAAAACAGACAGTTTATTACACTGCACAGCGCCGACACTTTTGTGCGCGTTTTTATAAACGGTGCCGAAACCGGTTTTTGCAGCAATTATTTTTGCAAATGGCGCTTTGACATTACCGAAAACCTTAAGCCCGGTGAAAATACCATAAAACTTGTTTTTGAATCTGCGGAAAAACACGCCGCCGCCGCCGCCGCCGCACACCCCTACCCCGTGCCAGACCAGCCGGCGCCGGTTTATTCGCCGCACCGCAACTTTGTGCGCAAAACCCAATGCCACGGCGGCTGGGACTGGGGCCCGTGCATTATGGCAATTGGCGTTTACCAGCCGATTTTAATTGAGCAGACCAGCTGGGGCTTTTTGGATTACGCCGAATTTAACGCCCAGCCCAAAATTGCATATACTTTCAGCGGCGAATGGGAGGGCGAAATTGCACTTACCGTTACGGCGCTGCAAAACTGCACCAAAACTTTTTCAATTGAAATTGCGGAAGACGACTGGGATTTATTTGAAAAAACGCAACTTCCTTCTATTAAATTCACCAATAATAACTACCCGGCAAAAGCTGCAAGCCCGGCAGAAAAAAGCAAAACCGTTTTTGAAGAAACTTTTACGGTTCAGCTGCAAAAAGGAGAAAACCGGATTTTGCGCCAGTTTTGCGCAGACGGCGTAAAAAGCTGGTTCGTTGCAGGCACGTTTCCGCAAAATATTGAAAATCAGGCAAAAGCCCAAAACCAGCTGCCGCAGAACAGCCTTTACAATCTGAATGTTTCTGCCGGCAAACAAAAAATATGCAAAAAAGTTGCTTTCAGGCAGCTAAAAGCCATTGCAAAAGAAGACCAGTGGGGCAAAAGCCTTTATTTTGAAAACGATGGCAGGGCAATTTACGCCAAAGGTTCAAACTGGATACCGTGCGACGCCCTGCCGAGCCGCCAGACCTACAGCAAATATCTGCGCCTGTTAAACGATATGGTTTTGGCAAACCAAAACTGCATACGCGTTTGGGGCGGCGGTCAGTACGAAAACGAAGATTTTTACGCAATTTGCGACAAACTGGGCATTATGGTCTGGCAGGACTGTATGTTCAGCTGTTCACTTTACCCGGCAAACCCGGAATTTCTGGCAAGCGTAAAAGCCGAAATTGAACATCAGGTGCGTCGCCTGCAAAGTCACCCAAGCATTGTTCTTTGGTGCGGCAATAACGAACTTGTTGGTGCATTCAACTGGTTTGAACCTTCGCGCAATAACCGCGACCGTTATTTGATAGACTACGACCGCCTGAACGAAGGCGTTTTGGGCGCGGCAATTGCAAAATACGACCCGAACCGCGCATGGTGGCCAAGTTCGCCATCGGCAGGACCCGGCGATTATGCCGACAACTGGCATCAGGACGGCAGGGGCGACATGCACTATTGGAGCGTCTGGCACGAAGGCAAGCCCTTTGAAGCCTATTATGAAATTACGCCGCGCTTCGTTTCGGAATTCGGCTATCAGTCTTTTCCTTCGCTTGAAAGCGTGAAAACTTATGCCAACCCGGATCAGTTCAATTTGACAAGCCCGGTTATGGAATATCACCAGAAAAACCAGCGCGGAAATTCCATAATTATTGAAAACTTTACGCGCTACTTCAGGCTGCCGGAAGGTTTTGAAAATATGCTTTATTTAAGTCAGGTTCAGCAGGCTATGGCTATAAAAACCGCAGTTGAATACTGGCGAACTTTGCGCCCGCGGTGCATGGGCAGCCTTATCTGGCAGCTAAACGATGTCTGGCCGGTTGCTTCGTGGTCTAGCATTGAATACAAGGGCAACTGGAAAGTTTTGCATTATGCTGCAAAAGATTTTTTTGCACCGGTAAGCGTTATTCTGTTCAAAAAAGATGAAAAAATTTGGGTTTATTGCGTAAACGACAGCGGCAAAGATGTTGAAGAAACTTTAACTTTGAAAAATATGGATTTTGCTGGCAATGTTCTTAAAACAATTGAACAAAAAGTGTGCATTGAAAAAGACAGCGCCCGGCAAATTTTCTGTTTTGAACAGAATGATTTTGAAAAACAGAGCTTTTTGTTTGCCAAGCTGGGCAATTTGGCGGTAAATACGCTGTTTTTGTGCCAGCCCAAAGAAGCTGCGCTGAAAAACTGCCAGATTTCAACTTCTATTAAAGAAATTGAAGCGGTAAACGGTGCCCAACGGTTTGAAATTGCAATTAAAAGCAACGCGCCGGCATTTTTTGCAAACCTTTACGCGCCGGGCATCAGCGGCTTGTTCAGCAAAAACAATTTTACGCTTTTGCCCGACACCGAAGAAAAAATAATTTTTACGCTGCGCGAACCGGTAAGCGTAACGGGCAAAAAACAGACTATGCCCAAAATTACGCTTAAGCGGCTGCAAAATGCGTTAAAAGTAATTACGCTACGCGATACGTATAAATAAAATATGCGCGCGCGTTTGCTGGTGCTTTTTGCTTTTGCGCGGCGCTGAATGACGGATGAAAAAATCAGAAAGAATCGTTGCTATAAACTTGCTGTATAGCGGCGATTCTTTTTTTTATTCTTTTCCATTAAGCGCAGAATAACTGGAAAAAAAGCCCGTTTAAGCAAAGGTTAGCTCTAAAAATGCGATGTCCTAAATCAATTCCACAAAAGCTGCAAGCCGTTTTCTTCGTACTGCTGGAATTTTTCGTCTTTGCTTAACAAAACCAGATTATTGCGTATTGCCTGCTGAATCAGCATTCGGTCAAACGGGTCGTGATGATTTTCTTTTTGAGGAACTGTTCCAATGCTTACATAATCGTATGGTTCTGGCGTTAAAAGTGTAAAATCATACTGTTCAGCAATGTGAGGAAGATGCAGAGGATTTATTCTGCCTAAATCAAGTTTTTTTGACTGACATTTTATTGCCATTTCCCAAAAACTTATAGGGCTAATAAAAATTTTATTATTTTCATCAGTTAATATATTCAATACTTTTTTAGTCAGTCTTTCTGGTTCCATCATAAACCATATAAAAATATGAGTATCAATTAAATATCCCATTCTGCTTTCCTATAATAACAAATCATCCATATTGTCAAAAAGATTTTCGGGCGTAAATTCAAAATTTTCATCTTCCCAATAAGGACCATAATCTTTGTACAGACCTGGTATTCTTTTCTTTTTGGGTTTTTCTTCTACTTTTGTAAGTTGCGCTACTGCTTTTTTGGAGCGTCCATACAAAATCTGTACTTCTTCGCCCTGAAGAACTTTGTCTAAAACTAAGGAAAACTGAGCCTTAAAATCACCTACTGTCATTTGAATCATGAAATTAGTATAGCTTTAAAGTTGTCAAGTTGTCAAATTTATTTTCAGGCAAAATGAAATAAAATTAGCAAAATAATTACCAAAAAGCCCCCGCATTTTTCCCCATACTTCCACACTCCCCATTCAACGTAAAGCGCCAGTTTTTGGCGTATATAATAGAAGAAAACATTTAAATATCTGTACCATAGCCCTGAGACACACAAAAAACACACCATTGCAAGCGAAGCGCGCACTAGGTGTGCTTTTTTGCGTGCCTCAGGGCTATATAATTAAATCTTTATTTCAATCAAATACCCCAAAAACAAAAGCCCCA